>JBCDBW010000023.1:0-44468 GCA_039182965.1 Verrucomicrobiota bacterium | reverse complement strand
CTTTGTTATTATCGCCCTGCTCGAGGAGCACTTTTCGTTTCAGTTTGAGGGCTTCAAAGAGTCTTTCGATGGCCTGTTTCTCGTGTTCAAGTTGTTTGATTTCGCTCGTAACGGCATCGAGGACGGAATTTTTGCCGATCAGTTCGCCTCGCTTTTTCTCAATTATATCATTGAACTCTTCAGTGATTTTCTCCTTTTCCACGCGGGAGCTTTCGACTTCTTTTTCGAGATTTCGGTTTCGCTCTTCGAGTTCGAGCTGTTGGTGCTCGATGTCTTTGATTTCCCAATACTCGATTGTCAGCTCTTCGATCTTTTCGACTTCCGTCCAAGACTGTGCACCGAGTGCTTGTTCTGCGGTTTTGAGAAGGTGATGCTCGCGATTAAGTGCCGAGCGCCATGCGGCTGGGCGTCGGACGCCCAGCTTTTTACCGAGGCTGGACACGAGAAAGCTGAGAGTGTTCATGGGGAGCGTCAGGTGTGTGGGTATTTGGCGTCGCGACGCTCTGTGGGCTTAGTCTGGACCTGTTTGCTCTTCCTGGAGATTGCTGATCACTGAGAAATCTTCGAGGGTGGTGGTATCTCCGCTGACGGTGCCACCACTACAAATTTCTTTCAGGAGGCGGCGCATAATTTTTCCACTACGTGTTTTAGGAAGGGCGGCTGCGAAGCGAATTTCATCCGGCTTTGCAATGGCCCCGATGGCGGTGCCGACGTGAGTGCGCAGTTCCTGGTTTAGCTGGTCGGAGGGATTTATCCCGCTCTTGAGGGTCACGAAAGCTACGACAGCTTGGCCTTTGATGTCGTGGGGTCGGCCGACGACGGCGGCTTCCGCGACGGTGTCGTGTGCTACCAGTGCGCTTTCGACCTCGGCAGTCCCAAGGCGGTGACCGGAGACGTTGAGGACGTCATCGAGTCGACCGACGATCCAGAAGTAACCATCTTCATCACGTCGAGCACCGTCGCCGGCGAGGTAGAAGCCTTGTTCCTGGTATTCGTTCCAGTAGGTTTCGATGAAGCGGCTGTCGTCTCCCCACAGGGTGCGTAACATGGATGGCCACGGTTTTCGAATAACGAGCTTCCCTCCCTCATTGGGCGGCGTTTCCACTCCCGATTCGTCGACGACTGCGGCGTCGACGCCGAAGAAAGGGAGAGTGGCCGTTCCGGGTTTTGTGGGGGTTGCACCTGGCAACGGGGAAATCATGATGGCACCGGTTTCCGTTTGCCACCATGTATCGACAATGGGGCATTTTTCGCCACCGATTGCTTTGTGATACCAGATCCAGGCCTCCGGATTAATGGGTTCGCCGACGGTGCCGAGGAGGCGAAGTGAGGAAAGGTCGTATTTCTTGGGGAACTCGTCGCCAGCCTTGATAAATGCCCTGATGGCGGTCGGGGCGGTATAGAAAATTGTCACCTTATGTTTTTGAACGATATTCCAGAAGCGGCCAAAGTCAGGCTCGTTTGGGGCACCTTCATACATCAGGATGGTGGCACCATTTGCGAGAGGACCGTATACGATATAGCTGTGACCTGTGATCCAACCCACGTCGGCCGTGCACCAGTAGATATCATCTTCCTGGATGTCGAAAATGTATTTTGAGGTGCTGTACGTGCCGACCATGTAGCCTCCAATGGTGTGGAGAATACCCTTGGGTTTGCCCGTGGAACCGCTTGTGTAGAGTATGAAGAGCGGGTCTTCCGCGTCGTGTGGTTCGGGTGGGCAATCGACGGCGGCATCGTTCATTTCTTCATGCCACCAGACATCTCGCCCTTCGATCATACTGACTTCCTGCTCGGTGCGGCGGAGGACGACGACCTTTCGTATCTGCTCTGCGCCCGCACCATCCAGCGCGTTGTCCACGTTCTGCTTCAAGGGCACGATCTTTCCTCTTCGCCATCCTCCATCTGCCGTAATTACGGCGGTGGCCCCTGAGTCTTGAACGCGATCGCGGATACTGTCTGCGCTGAAACCGCCGAAGACTACCGAGTGAACCGCGCCAATGCGGGCGAGGCTTAGCATTGCGATCGCGGCTTCGGGAACCATGGGCATATAAATGATGACGCGATCTCCTTTTTTAATGTCATTCCGTTTGAGGACGTTGGCGAACCGGCATACTTCGGTGTGAAGTTCGGAGAAGGTGAGTGTTTTCGTATCACCGGGTTCGCCTTCCCAGATGATTGCGATTTTGTCTTTGCCAGGACCGTTCAGGTGGCGATCGATGCAATTCTCTGAGATATTTGTTTTTCCTCCGAGAAACCAACGGGCGAAAGGGGGATTCGACCAGTCCAACACCTGATCCCAGGTTTTTTGCCAGGTAAGCTCGGCGGCTTCACGAGACCAGAATCCTTCGGGATCGTCGATTGATTTCTGATAGAGGGTTTTGTAGTCGGAAAGGTTTTGGATTCGTGCCTTCTGTGAAAAAGCGTTCGGAGGCTCGAACACGCGCGATTCTTCGAGGTGGGATTCAATGTTATTGCTCATAGATCGTTTGAGGTGGATAGGCGCTGGCGAAGGGGGTGATCACAGGGTCTTGCGCGGGAGCGGAAAGGGTAGCAGGCGAGGTAGGAGGGCTCAATGGTTTGTTTGAGATCTGGTATGGGGAGAAGCAAGTTGGGAAGGGGTAGCGGCGGGGCGTGTGACCGGAGAGCATTGCGTGCGCCACGCTGAGAAAACATGAGAAATTCTGAAAAGCATTGGCAAAAATTTCGTGCCGTGCCTATTATTGAGAAACCGCGACAGTTTTTGGCTTCAGCTGCGCGAATTAGTTTAGATTGTTAAATTAAATGGCATTTTCATCTTCAGTGGATGCAGTGGATATAGGTGCTTTAGTTCGAAAGGATCGGATTGGGCAAGGACTTTCCTTGCGGGGTTTGGCGGAGCGCCTCAACCGTGACAAGTCTTTGCAATTGGAGCGTCCGGTGACCACCTCTTGGCTGCATCATTTGGAGAATGGGCGCGCGAAGCCGTTGGGGCCTGATATGAAGCGGGGCTTGGCGCGGGTATTGCGACAAGACGAGCAGCGCTATTTGAGTCCGGAAGACTACCCGCAGAGTCGGCAGGAGGGATTTGTGCGATTCTTTGATGAGCAGCTGGGGTTCTTTGAAGCCGGGAGTGCGTTGGTCTGTGACTTCAACACGGATTTTTCGAAAGCGGATGATTTTGGCGAGTTGCTGATTTGTTTGTATCATTTTTTGGATCAGACGAATGGTCGGATCGTTGTATTTGAGCGATCGGGTCGTTTTGCGTTGCCGGTGTTTCTGGTTGCGATGAAGGAGTGGCCGAACGTGGATGATGTGAATCTTCAGGAGGTGGTGGCTCGGATCATGGCGCCGATGATTTCAGGGGGCTTTGTCGATTGCGATTTGCCGAAGCCTCGCCTCGACACCTTGGACTGGGTGTCTGAGCACGTGGATCTTTATGAGATGGCGGCGGATGAGCGAGTGAGCGGACTAATGGGAACGGACCCGTTCAGCACGATGATGGTCGTCTCGCCAAATCAGCGGCAGGGACGGATGCCTGGGAGGCGTGCTTATTATTTTTTAGGAAAGAATGATTACGGGGAATTTGAAACGAGTGCCACCGAGCAGGTATATCGGCGGTATGAGCAGTATCGCGACTTGGATTTGTTTCAGCGCTTGGACTATGAGGCGGGGTTCCGGACGGCGTATTCGGCCTGGGCAGAGGAGTACCGGCTTTCGTTTGACTCGGGTTCATAAGCTCTCTTAATGCCCTACTTATCCCCGTAAAAACAATCGTATAGCTGTTAATATGAAATTGTTAAGAGTGTTTCAATTGATTTTGAGTTTGGGTATGTTCGTTGGAATGGGGGCTATTTCGCGGGGGCTTGGTGAGGAGCTAACCGTGGCTGGTTTGTCGCGTCCGATATTGGTGCAGGTGCCGGGGAACTATGATCCCGGGGAGGTGTGGCCAGTGATGTACTTTTGGCCCGGGCCGAACGGGGTGGCGACGACGCGTACGGTAACGCCCGCTTGTGAAAAGCGCGACTGGATCATTGTGGGGATGACCTTCACGGAGCGTGAGCTGCTTCAGGTCACGCGGGAGCGGATGGCGGCGGAAGTGGCGGCCTTACGCCGCGTTCGTCCGTTAGTAGAGGAGGCTTACTCGGTTGATCCAGGGCGAGTGTTTGTCGGCGGATACTTCACCGGGGGCTGGGTGGCGGCGGAGGCGTTGAGTGATGATGCGACCTTGGCGGGGGCCTTGTTGATTGGCTCAGGATTTCTCGACCATCAGGCATTGCCGGTACAACAGGCCGTGCGTGGAAAGCCGGTGTATGTGGGCGTGGGGTCGGTGTATACGAACCACCTGATGGGATTGCGGGCGGTGAAGCGTTTTCGAGGAGCGGGCGCGCAGGTCACATGGGATGCGTGGGATTTTTTGGGTAAGGCGGTTCCGAAGGACTTTGAGGACTATCCTGGCATGCGGCAGTGGCTGCGGCTTTACTCGGGGAAAGAGCGAGGCGAGGGATTTCGTGAGGTTGCGCAGGCATGGGGGCGTGAGCGATTACTTGAGATTGGTTCGATTCCCCATTCGGGGGAGCGATATGTCGCGATGAAGCGATTTGTGGAGCAACCGTTTTTGGCCGTATTCGGGGCTGGTGCTGTTGCGGCGGTGGAAGAACAAATGGCGGCATTTGCGAAAAGTGACCCTGAAGCGGCGCGCGAGGCCGAGTTGTGGCGGCAGTATGAAGTGCTTTTACAGCTGGAGTTAAGGGATCGAAGCCGCTCTTCGCTTGAGCGTTGCCTTGCTGACTATGAGGAAATCATGGCGAATGGGGAGGGTTCGGTAACGGCGCGACTCGCGGAAGCTGAGCATGCGCGCCTTTCAAAGGTCCTTGGGCGGTAAACACCTTGAAGCGGCTGACAAGAGTGGCAGGCAATTGGCGTTATACGATGTGACGTTGGGTTTCAGAACAAAGGAATGGGATGACAATTGAAAAGACAGCAGCGACACGGTGTGAGCGCCGTGATCGTCACAATCAAACACGGCGTCGATTTTTGGCGACATCGGGAGCAGTCGGAGCGGCCCTTACGTTTCCGAGCGTCGCGACGGGGGCAGGGGACACGAGGGTTTATAAAGTTGGACTGGTGGGCTGTGGAGGGCGGGGCACGGGAGCGGCGTCGCAAGCTTTGAATGCGGACCGGAACACGATCGTTTATGCGCTCGCCGATGCTTTTCCTGAGAAGATTGACAAGACGCTGAGGAGTTTAGTGACCAAGCATGGGGAGCGGGTGGACGTCCCGCCTAGCCGTCAGTTTGCGGGGTTGGAAGCATATGAAAAGCTATTAGAGACAGATGTGGACATCGTTTTGCTGGCGACCCCTCCTGGGTTCCGTCCGCTCCATTACAAGGCATGCGTCGAAGCTGGGAAGAATGTGTTTGTAGAAAAACCGGTGGCGGTGGATGCGCCTGGGGTTCGCTCGGTCCTAGAAACGACTGAGTTGGCAAAGAAGAAGGGCATTCATGTCTTGTCGGGGCTATGCTGGCGGTATGAGACCCATATGCAGGATTTCATTAAGCGTCTTCAGGATGGGTTGATTGGGGAGATCGTAAACGTGGAGTCAACGCGATATAATGTATTTACTAGGAGCGTCCCGCGAAGGGAGGGGTGGACGGACATGGAGGCGCAAGTGAGGAATTGGTATTACTACACATGGTTATCGGGCGACTTTTGTGCGGAGCAGTTTGTACACGAGTTAGACAAAGTGTCGTGGTTACTTGATGAATATCCCACGTCTGTGATGGCATCCGGTGGGAGGATTTCGCGGTGTGGTGACGGGTTTGGACATATTTATGACCATTTCAACGGTATATTCGAGTATGAGAGCGGGCGGCGTTATTTTGCGGGAACGCGTCAACACGCATCCGGGAGTGACAGCCTTTTTCGTGACATCGTGTTTGGAACGAAAGGCGAAGCGGACCTGATGCAGTATGTGGCGAGGGGTGGAGTAGAATGGATGGCGAAGGATGCGAACGGGAGAAAAGCGCGGCGAACCGACATGCACCAGCTTGAGCACGATGCTCTCTATCAACGGATGCGGGCGGGCGAATACGTCAACAATGGACAGTACATGGCAAAGTCATCGCTGATGGGGATAATGATGCGTGAGGCGGCTTATTCCGGTGAGCGAGTTACGTGGGATGCGATGATGGCATCTGAGAAGAAGTGGGGTGACCCTGAGAGCATTGATTGGAGCACATCGACCCCAGACTGGGAGACTCCCTCTCCAGCCTCCTACCGGTTCAGTTAGTCACGGGAAGTGTTACGAGGGACGGGGCATCGAGTTCGCATGGGAGGAATCTTGAATTTTAAACAAGAATTAACGGGTTGTTTCGGGCAGCCGGTGTCTGAGAATCCGACGCAAGCGATGATGGAGGCGGCTTACCGGCATCACGGACTAGACTGGCGCTATTTGACGATGGAGGTGGCTCCTGAGGGCTTGAAGGACGCGGTGCTTGGAGCGAAGGCGATGGGGTTCGTGGGGTTCAACTGCACCATTCCGCACAAGGTGTCTGTGATTAAGTATTTGGACGGTTTGGGGGAGTCGGCAGAAGTGATGGGGGCGGTGAACTGTGTGGTTATACGGAATGGAGTTTTGATCGGTGAAAACACGGACGGGAAGGGATTTTTGTTCTCGTTGAAGGAGCACGTGGAGCCATCTGGGAAGAGCGTGGTCATCTTAGGTGCAGGCGGGGCTGCGAGGGCGATCGGGGTGGAACTGGCTTTGGCTGGGGCGACCGAGATCACTATTGTGAATCGAACGGCGGCGAGAGGAACAGAGCTCGTGTCTGTGTTGAATGAAAAGACGGCGACGACGGCCTATTTTCGGGAGTGGGAGGACGACTTCCGTGTGCCGGGTGACGTGGGGATTGTCGTCAATGCCACCTCGATCGGTTTGTATCCCGATGTGGACGCACGGTTGGGTGTCGCAATGGAGACTCTGCGAGCGGGAATGGTTGTTGCGGATGTGATTCCGAATCCACCGCGGACTCGGTTTGTTCAGGAAGCCGAGGAGCGGGGGTGTCGAGTGATTGACGGGTTGGGTATGCTCGTCAATCAAGGGGCGATCGGCATCAAGCATTGGGCGGATGTGGAGGCGGATCGTTGTGTCATGCGAAGCGCTTTGGAGGAAGTCTTTGGGAGGCGGTGAGCTTGAGAGAGGGAGTTGTAAACGAGGGGATGGGCGAGTGATTCGGATCGGGATTGTCGGGTGTGGGCGGGTTTTGGCGGCGCATTTGCGTGGTTATCGCCTTCTTCGCGAGGCGGGAGTAGACGACTTCGAAATCGGGGCTTTGTGCGCGCGCCGTCCTGAGGATGCTCTGGGATATGTGGATCGACGAGGCAAGGTCCCGCAGCGGCGTGCGGTGAGCGACATTCCGGGAGATCCGCTAGGTGTTGGAGAAGAGTATCTTTCGGATTTCCAGGAGATCTCATCTGTCGAAGTCTTCACGGATTATCGCGCCATGATTGCCGACGGAGATGTGGACGCCGTGAACGATTTCACCTCGCACGGTATGCATCATGTGGTAGGAATGGAGGCGATTCGTGCGGGGAAGCACTTGATGTCACAAAAGCCGCTGGGGGTGACCGTTCGAGCGGCGCGGCAGATGTGTGACGCGGCGGAGGTGGCAGGGATCACCTTTGGGGTATGCGAGAATCTTCGAAATGCGCCAAGCATGCGGAGGATACAGTGGGCTTTTTCTGACGAGGGTGTCATGGGGGATTTTCAGATGGCCTTGTTGGGCAATGTCGGGACTTGGTGGGCGCCTGATAGAATCGTTGCGGAAACGCCATGGCGGCATCGTTTGGTTGAGGGTGGGGGGATCAGTCTTGATTTGGGGGTGCATCAGTTTGACATGATACGATCGGTGGCGGGAGAGGTTCACCAGGTGAGTGCCCGGACGGCGGTAGTGGAACCATATCGCTACACCCGCGATGCTAATGGCGAAGTGACGAGTGAGGTCGATTGCGATGCGGATGATGTCTTTTTCGCCAGTTTTGAGACTGAACGGGGCGGGACGGGGACTTTGTTCGGGAGTTGGGCGGGGCATGGCACGAATACCGTATTAGGGGAAGGGCCGGTATTCTATGGATCGAACGGGCGTGTCACGGGGGACCGGGTGCATTGGGATGGTGGGGAAGAAGAGGGGCTGACTGCTTTGTATGAAGCGCGAGCGAGCGACGCCTGTAAGTCGCGGGACCGGCCGTTCGGGCTCATGGATGACTTTGCTTTGGCGCAACACGACTGGTTGGAGGCGATCCGTCAAGGTGGGCAGCCGGAGACGGACGGGAGAGAAGGTCTGATTGATTTGGCATGCGCTTATGCGATTGTTGAATCCGCGACTGTTGGGCGAACCGTGGGAGTCGATGAGGTATTGAGTGGTGAGCTCCGCGTTTATCAGGAAGTGATCGATCAGCACTACGGGATCGAATAATTTTGGTGCGGAATGAGTGTGTATCGAGTTGGCATTCTAGGTCTGCATCATGATCATGTATGGGATCATTTTCCGGATTTGCTGAAGAGCGAGCAAGTGGAACTCGTGGGGGCGGCGGATCCCAATCAAGAACTGTTGGATAAGGCGGAGAAGTATGTTGGTCAGGGATACCGGGATTACTTGGATCTTTTGGAGGCGGAGTTGCCGGACGCGGTATTGATATTTTCGAGTAATCGGGGAGGAGCTGATCTTGCGGTGACCGCTCTGGAAAGGGGGGTTCATGTGATGATTGAAAAGCCAATGGCGGCGGATCTTGTGGGGGCGGATGCGATGTTGGCGGCGGCTGAGGTGGGAAAAGCCCGTTTGATGGTAAACTGGCCTTTTGCCTGGCAGCCGGCGTTGCAGCGGGGTATCGAGTTGGCCTTGGCTGGCGAGATTGGTCGGCTCTGGCAGGTGCGCTATCGAGCAGCTCACCGCGGGCCAGAAGAACTCGGGTGCACAGCTTTTTTCTGTGAATGGCTATTTGATGAGCATTTGAACGGTGGCGGGGCGTTGATGGATTACTGTTGCTATGGGTCGGTGTTGGCGCGTGTGCTTTTGGGGCAGCCGGAACAGGTAATGGGGGTGGAAGGACGGTTTCGAAAAGCCCCCGTTGGCGTGGAGGATAACGCGATTCTTGTGATGTCGTATCCCGCGGGCATGGCGATAGCGGAAGCCTCGTGGTCAGAAGTGGGGAGTTTGACTGCATATGTGACCGCAATCCATGGAGAGGATGGGACCATTCTAGTTGAGCCGGGGAGTGGAGGTCGGTTGATCAAGGCGACCTTGGGAGACTCACAGGGAAGAGAGTTGGATGCGAGCGACCCGCCTCCGGAGCTGCGATCGGGAACCGCCCATTTTTTATGGGGGATTGAAACGGGAGAGAAATACATGCCGCTATGTGATCCAGTGAATTGCCGGGATGCGCAGGCGATTCTTGGGGCGGGACGACGTTCGGCGAGATCTGGATCTGGAGTGGCGATGGGCGAGAGAGCGTATTGACGTGAGTGCAGCTGACGGGTAGGTTATAGGTTGTTCCCCAGGAGACTTTGTCATGAAAGTCCGGCCTCATTCCCCCTCGAGCTGCAGACGAGGATACGCCGTCCTCATTGTCGTTAATGTGTTAGTGTTAGTTTTAGTGCTTTCACTTGTTGGCGCATATTATTTTTATCGGCTGAGCGCGGGCAAGGCGATAGAAGAGTTTTCGGAAGGCGACCGTCTGGAACGAGCGGGGGATTATGCGGGCGCAGAAGCGGCCTATGCGGAAGCGGTTCGTCTGGACCCTTTGAACGCCCGATACAAGCGGCGAATGCATCAAGCGGAATTTCGGGAGGAACAACTGCGTGGGACCGAAGCACTACGAGAGGGGGTGGAAACCGTTGTGGCGCCGGAGAACGAAGTTGCAGAGAGGGCGGAGGCGGGCTCGTTACGGCCCCAGAGGGCTCATCTGGAGCCATTGGCGAGCACTGATCATGGGGGCGAAGGATTGGTCTCCGAGGGAAGCGGGGCACCGCAAGCCCTGTCAACTGTGGGGCAAGCGGTTTCAGGCGATTTATGGCCGGAAGAATTGCAAGGATCAGGTTTAGGATCCATTGATGAGGGGCGCGTCGAAGAGAATGGGTCGGAAGAGGAGGACTTGGTGATTCGGGGAGAAAAGGAAAAACAGGTGAGCGAAACTAAGGCGTTCGTCGACGAGAGCGTCGCATCTTCTCGGGCGGTCCGACTGTTCGTTGATTTGCCTAACGGGGTTGAGTTTAGGATCGAAGCGGTTTTGGTCGAGGGTTTGGGTCCCGGGAAAGTTCTTTACGATTGGAGTAAGGGGGGCAAGGTCGTAGACGTCGATTGGCAGGCGGGGCGCTATGCGATCCTAGCGAGGACAGGAACGCTGACGCCTTGGCGGGAGGAATTTGAGATCGTCGGAACGGGAGAAGAGGGGGCGCCCGAGGAGCATCGCTTTGCCTATTCGATGGTAAAAATTTCAGGGGATCCGGTTGAAGCGGATGTGTATTACGGGGCGACAGAGAAGCGGATGGGGGTGACGCCATACACGTTGGTGCGGCCACCTACTGAGATCAAGCTGACCTTGAGGGCGAAAGGTTATGTGGATGAGGTGCTGAATTTGGACCTTAGCGGGGGCGAAGTCGTGGAACTGGCACCGCGATTGAAAGAAAAAGCAAGAGCAGCAGAGCCTATTTCGAAGCTCGTAGCGGAACTGGATTCGATAGATGAGAGAGAGCCCCCATTGTTTCCTAAGCGACCGATGGTGGGTGAACCCTTCATGGGTGGCAACGGGGTTGTCTTTGAATTCCGGAGCAAGAGCAGCCGAGGTGATCCTTTCTGGCGAAGCGAAACAGTGGTGTTGGATGGGATGTCGGATGATGAGGTGGCCGTTTACTGTCGTGGTTTGAACACCCGCGAGCGGGCTGCCGGTCGGGTGCCCTCGGGATACGCGTATTTTCCATCATTGGCAAGGGATGGACGTTTGGTGCTTGCGCGAGACTATTCCAAGGCGGACCGCCCGGGGTCGGCTTCCCCACTATCGTCTGGAGATCCGGTCGTTCGCGTCGCGGAACCGATCGCCGCTCCGCCTGCGTCGTCTGGTACTGGGTTAGGTGGTGAGATTCGGTTTGGAAACTCGTTTCGTAACAGCGCTGGCATGACAATGACGTTTCGCGAGGCTGATTACCGTGGGAATCCTTATTGGAGAAGTGAGGGGGCGGTGTTAGCGGGGATGGCTAGTGATGAAGTTGCAAATTATTTGTGGGGATTGACGCGGCAAGAGCGGTTGGCGGGAACTCTTCCATCTGGGTATGCCTATGCAAAGGAGTTGGGCGATACGGGGCGTTATGTCCTGGTGCGGACAGATGTCACGAGGGTGCGGGTGATCCATTCGGACTAAGGGCCTGATCCAACGAGAGAGGGTTTGATTTTCGAGAGATTCTGGACGTATCTTAGCTGTTTCACGCTGGAACAATGCCCATTTACGAATACATAGCGATCAGCCCAGAGGAAAGCTGTCACGTTTGTCGGAGCGGATTTGAATTGCGTCGCCCGGTGGAACGACCGGCGTTGGACGTGTGTCCCATGTGTAAGCAGCCAGTGAAGAAGTTGATCTCGCAGGTAAATACGCCAAAACTTACTAAGCCGTTGTCAGTGACCGACGCGAAGTCGGCGGGATTCTCCGTCCTAAAGCGTCGTGATAAAGGGGTCTATGAAAAGCTCTAAGAATCCTGATGGCGACGACAGTGAAGGGAGCGAGAGTCGCCGGGGTTCGGCCCCGGCACGATCGACTATCCGCCTGGGTGGAGGAGAGAGGAAAGGAGTGTTTCGATGACGGCAGGGGAGGCGTTACTTCAGGTTTATTCCATCGGGGATGTGGCAACGACGTGGGAGGGACGAACGGCTACAAGCGTTATTTGGCTAGCGATCGTCATCTTAGTCTTCCTTCTTTTGAACGGCTTTTTTGTGGCGGCGGAGTTTGCGATCGTGAAGGTGCGTGCAGCGCAGTTGGATCGTTCGCTTGATGAGGGCCACAAGTCGGCAAAGCTAGCGCGGCACATACAGGACAATTTGGACACGTATCTGTCTGCCAACCAGCTGGGCATTACGTTTTCAACTATTGCATTGGGTTTCCTCGGAGCTGCGTGGGTGTCGCGTCTTGTTCAGCCGGCTTTTTTCTATATTGATCCTGAGGTTTCCGATTGGGTGGTCCTTGGGTCCTCTTTCTTCATTTCGTATTCCGTGGTGACATTCCTCCACGTGGTAGTGGGAGAGCAGGTTCCCAAGTATCTGGGGATTCAGAAGGCGGGAGCTACATCGCTATGGGTAGCGCGGCCTTTGTATCTTTTTTACAAGATTTTTCAGCCAGTAATCTGGATTGTGAACCAAGCTTCTAACTGGTTGATCAAACTTGTTTTTCGGATTGAGCCGACGATGGAGGATCGTCATCACAGCGCCGACGAACTGGCAGTCCTCGTGGAGGAGAGTGAGAAGCGGGAGGAGGTAACCGAGACCGAGCGGGACATTTTGATTCGGGCGTTGGAATTGAATGATTTGGTGGCCCGGGACATCATGACCCCACGTAGCGAGGTAGTGTCTCTTGATGCGGGTGACCCATTCGATGCGAATTTATCGAAGGCAATTGAATCCAAACATACTCGATTTCCTCTGGTGGATGGCCATCTAGATGGCGCGCTTGGATTAATTCACATAAAAGACATGTTGGCGCTGATGGGAAGCGAAGGAGCGAATTTGCAGGAACGCATTCGACGCGAACTGATTCTGGTGCCGGAATTGATGCCTTTGGATCGGCTGTTGAAGTTTTTCCTGAATCGTCACGCGCACCTCGCGTTGGTGGTGGACGAGTTTGGGGGAGCCTTAGGGATCGTGACCCTGGACAATGTTCTCGAGGAATTGGTGGGAGACATTCAGGATGAATTTGATTCGGAGGAATCTCAATTCGAGCGGGTGAGTGACGAGGAGTTTATGGTTGAGGGGACGCTTGCGTTGTATGAGCTTGCGGACCACACCGAATTGGAGTTGGAGAGCCCGGATGTATCGACAGTGGGTGGATATATTACGCACATGCTAGGACATCTGCCGGAGGAAGGGGAGACGGTTGTCATTGAGGGATATGAGGCGACGATTACGAAAACGGATGGCAAGCGCGTTGTCCAAGTCCGATTTGCGAAATTGCCTCCGAGACTTGAGGGGCTTAGTGAGGGGGCGTCCGCGGAAGAAACCGAGGCAGCCAAAAGTGCAATTTAGGTTCGTCAGGCTTTTCCTGAGCCTAAAGGATATTGGACACGAAGTCTGAAGAATCGAAAGGGTGAAAGTCTTCCAAACTCTCGCCGGTGCCAATAAATCTGGGGGGGATATCCAGTTCTCTGCAAATCCCGGCGACCACTCCACCCTTGCCGGAGCCGTCCAGTTTTGTAATGATCAGACCGGTCAGGGAGAGTGCTTGATGGAACTCTTTTGCTTGTGCGCGGGCGTTGGAGCCTGTTGTGGCGTCGACGACGAGGAGGGTCTCGTGTGGTGAGGTATCATCGATTTTACCGAGGGTGCGACAGGTCTTCTTGAGTTCCTCCATCAGGTTGTGTCGAGTGTGAAGGCGCCCGGCAGTATCGCAGATCAGGAAGTCGACATTTCGGGCCACTGCTGCTTGGTAGGCGTCGAAGCAGACGGCCGACGGATCTGCTTGGTAGGTTCCCTTTACCACAGAGACGTCGATCCGCTTGGCCCAGATCTCGAGTTGTTCGATAGCGGCGGCGCGGAAAGTATCACCTGCGGCAAGGAGGATAGAGTGGCCTTGAGACTTGAGATGGTTTGCTAGTTTAGCGATGGATGTGGTTTTTCCGACTCCGTTGACTCCCACGACGAGGATTACTTTTGGTCGTGCTTCCAGAGGTGCTATTGGCGATGGGGTGTCGCCCAAGATTGCTTCAATTTCTTCGCGGCAGACTGAGACGACATCTTCAGCACTTAGTTTTCTTCCTCGGGCGCGTAGTTTTTCTATGATCTCGACTGTTAGTGAAACTCCAAGATCACCGGCGATGAGGGTTTCCTCGAGTTCGTCCCAGTCGATTTCCTGACGTTTGAATTTCTCAAGGATCGAAGAGAAGAGGCGGGGCATGGTTGTTAGAGAAAGGGTGGAGAGGGGAGTGGGGAGCGATCAGGAGCCGGAGGAAGGAGACGCCTCGCGAAGCGGGCGATCGAGTTGCCCTTTGAGGCGATCAAGGATTCCGTTTACGAAACGGCCGGATTCCTCGGTGCCGAAGCGTTTTGCGATTTCGATAGCTTCATTGATGCACACAATTGGTGGAATATCGAGGCGGTGGAACATTTCGTAGATCGCGATGCGGAGGATGTTCCGATCGACCGTGGAAAGTCGATCAATCTCGTAATTTTGGCACACTTCTTTCAGGCGTGTATCAATTTCTGCTTGAAGAGGGGTAAGTTCGGCGACGAGTTTTTCACCCGTGGCGCGAGCGCTTTCACTGCATTCCAGGAGGGTCCACAATGCAGCACTTTCTTCATCGCTGGGGTTGCGGTGGAGATCGCGGGACACGAGGATCTGCAGAGCGGTTTCCCGCGTTTCTCGACGTTTACCCATTGGATTTCTCCTGGGCGTAGGTGCGTCTGAGTTTTTGGAACATTTCCGCCATGCCAGCAGCGGAGCGGGCGGCTTCCACCCCTCGATTGATGCGTGATCCCATGCATCTTTCCTTGGCTTGTTCAGCATTGTTGAGAAGGAGGACCTCGTTGATGATGGGGATGAGATTTTCGGTGGCAATTCGTTGGAGGGAATCGCAGACGGAGCTTGCGACGAGATCGGCGTGGGCTGTTTCTCCACGGATGACAACACCGAGTGCGATGATAACGTCGGGTTTGCTTTTCTTTGCGAGGTATTGGGCACAAACGGGAATCTCGTAGGCTCCGGGGACGCGGAGCAAGGGGATGGTCGCTTGGGGAATGAGCTGCTCCAGTTCAGTCTGGGCAGCTTTGATTAGCGCGCTCACGTATTCATCATTATAGATGCTCGCGATAATGGCGATCGTCTGGCGATGGCCGATCATACGAGGTCTGCGCGGTAGGGAAGTCTTGGACATGGGAGAGAGGGGCAAGGTGAGTGAAAGGCCGCGCGGGCGCAACCGAGAAAACGGAACCAGAGAAAAAGACTAGAGATGGTGCCCCATTTTTTCCTTCTTCGTACGAAGATATTTTTCGTTGTGAGGATTTGATTCTTCAACGATTGGGAGTTGTTCGACAATGGTGAGGTCGTGACCCTCGAGGCCCACTACCTTGCGGGGATTGTTGGTCATAAGGCGTATTTTCCGAACGCCGATGTCGTGAAGGATTTGGGCTCCCATCCCGTAGTCTCGGAGGTCCATAGGAAAGCCAAGCTTCTCGTTGGCCTCAACGGTATCGAAGCCCTCCTGTTGTAGTCGGTAGGCGTGGAGTTTTCCGGGCAGGCCTATACCGCGTCCTTCTTGGCGCATATATACGATTACACCGCGTCCTTCCTGATTGATTCGTTCCATTGCGGAATGGAGTTGCCCGCCACAGTCGCAGCGGCGGGAGCCGAAGACATCGCCGGTGAGGCATTCACTGTGAACGCGAACGAGAGTGGGGTGGTTCGGATCGATCTCCCCTTTTACGAGTGCGATGTGATGCTCATTGGGATCAATGGTGGAGCGATAGAGATTTAAAGAGAAAGTGCCAAAGTCTGTTGGCATCTCGATTGTTTCGACTCGTTCGATGAGTTTTTCGCGGGTGCGCCGATGATTGATAAGGGACTCGATGGTGCAGATTTTGAGTTCGAACTTCTTGGCCAGCTCGAGAAGTTCGGGCATTCGAGCCATCGAACCGTCCGAGGACAGGACTTCGCAGATGATACCGGCGGGTTCTAGTCCAGCCAGCACAGCAAGGTCAATCGCGGCTTCGGTATGCCCGGCACGACGGAGGACGCCACCTAGTTTTCCTTGTAACGGAAAGATATGCCCCGGCTGATCGAGATCGGCGGCGACGCTATCGGGGTCAGCGAGGACTTGAATCGTTTCCGCTCGATCGTATGCGCTGATACCGGTGGTGATGCCCTGCGCGGCGTCGACGGAGATGGTGAAATTGGTTTTGAAGGCTGCGCGGTTTTCCTGGACCATGATGGGAAGATCCAAGCGTTTGGCGGTTTCTTCAGTGATGGGGGTGCAAATCAGGCCCCGACCGTGCATGGCCATGAAATTCACAATTTCTGGGGTCACCTTTGAAGCAGCGGCCACGAGGTCGCCTTCGTTTTCTCGATTGGCGTCGTCTGTGACGATTACCATCTTCCCGTCCCGGATATCTTGAATGACATCGTCGATAGGACTAAAGGCGTTGTGTGGGGTGTCGTCGGTCATGGTAAGCGGCCTCGGGAACTAATATCCGAAGAAATCAGTCCTCGCCACTGGAAATGATCACGAGTTCGGGGCGATAAAGGTCTTTGTTTCCTGCCTGGAACTCGGCTTTAAAGTTGATTTTAAATCGCGAGAGATCGACGAGATGCCAGTTGCGGAATTTCCATGCGCCGTCGTTTCCGTCGTGGGCGAAGCCTACGAGAAGATGGTGGGCGTCATCGAGGACTTTGTTGGTACGGGTTTTGGGTTCAAAATAGAACGTGCGGAGTGAGCTGTTCTGGCTTTTCTCATCGAAGAGTTTGGGATCGAGATAAACTATGCGGTTTGATTTTTTATGGACAAGGCGCAGATCGGGATAGCCCGCGCGTTGGGTTTCGCCTTGAGCGTTGGTGGGAACGGCGCAGGCAAAGTCAGGGTGTGCATTGAGGAGTTCGCGAAGGGTGTCTTCGAAGAATCGGCTTGCTTCATTGATGCGAGCTAGTCCAAGCACGGGGCTGTCCTGCGCGTTCATCCGCCGAAGTGTTTCGTCCAAGGTTTCGCGAAGTGCTTGGACAATTTCGCGATCCGTTTCGAGATTTTGATTGACTGGAAGGATAGAATGTCCAGTAGCGCCACGTATGACATCGGTGAAGGAGGCGTGGTCAAGCTGCGCCGCTTGAGTTATGATTTTTGGGAGAAGGGTGTCAATGCGGGTCTTTGAGTGTTTTGCTGGATCAGCTCCTGGAAGTTTGGATCCTTGCGAGGCTGTTTTGAATCCTGCGTAGAACGCGAGGGCAACGAGCGCTAGGATGGCGAAGAAACGGATCAATCGTTCAGACACCGATGGGGTGCCAAGTGGTTTTAAAGTCGGTGGTATCACATATTCGATAGGGGTCTTCGGCGACTTCTGAGAACCAGTCTGTTTCGTCGAAAGGGAGCGAGGAGATTCGTTTCAGGTTCTTGGCGATACCGGTTTGGAGAGAGGATTTGTATTCCGAGACACTCGTGCCGTCCAGGACGGCATTGATTTCCATGTGGGAAGCGATATGGGGAACGATCTCTGCGCGAACTCCTGAGAGGATATTGACGACTCCCGGGGGAAGATCACTGGTGGCAACAATTTCGGCAAACGTGATTGCAGGGAGAGGATAGGCCTCAGAGGGGACTATCACTACTGTATTTCCGGCTAGGATCGCGGTTGAGAGCATGGTGACGAGAGGGAGAAGAGGCGGGGTATCCGGGCAAATGATTGCGACGACGCCGGAGGGTTCGGGCACGGTGAAATTGAAGTGGGAAGTGGCGACTGGATTTACGCTCCCAAAGACTTGATCGAATTTATCGCACCATCCAGCGAAATAGACGAGACGGTCGACGGCGGCGGTAGTTTCCTTTCTGGCTTTACTTGGCGAAAGACCGGCAGAGCTTTGGAGTTCGTGGGAAAGAGCTTCTGCTCTGCTTTCCAGCATTTCGGCGGTGCGGTAAAGGATTTGTCCGCGGAGATAAGGGGTGGCGGTGGACCAAGTCTTGAGGGCGGTTGCCCCTGCTTTTACGGCGTCGCGAAGATCTTTGCGTGATGATTGGCAGTAGTTGGCAAGGTATTCTCCGGTGCGAGGGTTTTTCGCTGTGAGGTAGCGGCCGCTTTCGGAGCGAGGGAATTTGCCTCCGATGAATAGCTTATAGGTCTTTAGGATGGGTAGCCTGGAATCTGAGGTCGGCATTTGGGAAAGGGTAGTGGGCGAAGGAAAAGGGGTAAATGAGAAATTGGGGAGCGGGTGTTTGATTTTTCCCTTTGCGCCTGGAGCGAGCTTGAGGATAGTGCTGATGTTTTGGCAAATCGGAATACACAGCGAGGCATAATATTGGCGAGGCATGGAAGGCCTGGGTTGAAGCGGTTGATGAATTGGGTGATGGCCGTTACGGCATTGGGTGGTTTTTTGCAAGGCGCGCTTTGCCTTGGGTATCCCTTGACGGCAGAGCAGGAGCTTCATCTTCGCGCAACCGTGCCCCGATTGTTTGAAAAGGTGATCGTAGGGGGCAGTCCTGCGGATCGGGAGCCCTTGGTCGTTGTCGCCCTAGGGGATAGTGTGACCGAATATTATCACCATGATGAGACCTCTCTCGACAGTCTGGATGCTTATATTGGGCGAATGCTAGAGGGGTTAACGCGAGAGTTTTTTTATTCAGGGGGCGTGCGCTTGTTGAAGCCTCGCACAGACGGGTTACCGGACAAACACGACGACTATCGTGGACCGGAGATTATTTTGCAGAATCTTGCGCGGGGAGGTGCCCATTCCTTGCATGCGATTCGTCATCTGACGACAGATGCCTTTATATACGAACCCGACCTAATCACGGTTAACTTTGGGATCAACGATGCTTTGTCAGAGGCACCGTTTTCGGTATTTGAGCAATCCATGTCTGCGGCGGTTGAGATCTGTCGGGAGAAAGAGACGGACATCTTGGTGTTTGGTTGCACGCCGATTATGAGTGGTAGAGGGCCCATGGGCCTTGGAATGACGCGGAGTCGTGTGGCGATGGCGAGTGCGCTTGCGGAAGAAAAGAGTATTCCGTTTATCGATTTGGGGCAGGGACTAGTGAGTGGTCTCGTGGCGCGACCGGGGCAGACTGTGAAGGCGCGGTTCGAGGAAATCGGAGCGCAGTTGGGCGCCTATTTCGTCAGCGACGGAGGCGTTAATGACGCCGTTCATCCGAATGTACGTGGTCATGAGAAACTGGGACGCTATGTATTTGATGTGTTCATGAACGGACCGGCTCCGTTGGCTTATGCGAGCAGTGGAGGCACCTGCCGGCAGATGGGACCGACAGGATACGAGGTCACTTTTGAGTTAGAAAACCAGTCGTTGGAGAAGCGTGTCGCGAGTCTCTGCGCACTGGAGAGTATGGGGGTATTTACTCCACTGGAGCCGTATCGCGAAGTCTCGCTCGAGGCGGGTGAGAAGAAGTCGGTGACCGTTTACTATGAATTGGAAGTGACAGACCGCGCGCTGGAGGGTGCGAAATTTGAGGTGTTGCCGGGAGGGAGTTCGGGATACTGGTTTCCGTTTTTGTTGAGTGACGAGCGCAATACCCAGTTCCTTGATGTTAAGGCGATTGTGGAGCCTGTGGTGATCTTGTGGGAGATGGGGATGACGGACGGCGTCAGCAAGGAATTCACCGTGGCTGGGGATGTATACAATACAGGCCAAGAGGCACTCGAGGGTGATTATACAGCCACTTGGCGGGGACAGGAAGTGACGGGTCGTTTATCGATTCCGGCTGGGGATCGTTCCCCCTTGCAACTGGTTTTTTCCCTTCCTGATGAGGCGGACATCGTGAGAATTCGTGAGCCTTTGGGAATGATCCTGCGAGTGGGGGGGAAAGAGTATGTCTTTGAGAGAGGCATCGAATTGAACCGGAACCTGCATCTTGGTCAGCGGGTATCGATGGCACGTGTGGGGGGATTCCTAGCAGGAGCACGGACTGAAGAGAAGGCGAGCATGGACGGGCGGGTAACCTTTCGGGCGGAGGCTGATGCGAACGCCTTGTATTTGCTATTTGATGTCCCTGCGGAGATCGAGATGCAAACCAATCCGGATGGGGGCCCTGCGATGGTTGCCGATATCATGATCGACGCTCGCTCGTATGATTACCTGGAAGACCGGACATGGGGGCGGCGGCGGGATTTTGGGTTTGTGGCGGCATTGAGAGTGGCGGTGCCAGCGGTTGATGGACCTGGTGAAGTGATTGGTTTTGGTCCGGCTTCCTTTGGGAATGGATATAGCCGTCGATTGGATTACGATCAGATTGTTTCCCTATTGGAGACGCGGGCATCGGGAGAGCGGCGGCTTACGATTACGATTCCGCGTGTCTATTTCTACCATCACGAGTGGCAATTGGGGAACACGAACAGTTTGGTGGGGATTGATGCGGTGGTGGTATTCCCCAGCGGGGGTGATGGCGGGAACATGGCGGATCGATCCTACAGTCTTTCTCGATCGGCGTTTCATCGGTCTTATGCGCCGCGCTTGCCCGTATTGGAATTGGCGGGGGAAGGGACGGGTCGCTGGTCCTTGATTTTCCACTGATCGAAAGTGACACAATGGCGCACTAGCAGGGTGCAGCAGGGAGCCTTCAGGTGGTTTCGAATGGGACTTTTTGTCTCTAAACTTTGAACACTTTGAAGGGTTCTTTGTCAGAAAATCAGACGAATTGCGACTCGCCATGTTATTGATGGGGAGCGAGGAGGAAACGAAATTATGTCATTTGATCATTTCACGGTAAAAATGCAGGAAGCGGTGCAAGCGGCCCATGATATTGCTGCCGGGCATTCGCAGCAGGCGATTCATTCAGGTCACGTCTTGCTCGCATTGTTGCGGCAGGAGGGTGGTGTTGCCGGACCTATTATTGAGAAGGCAAACCTTGGGTTATCCTTGCCCGAGTTGACGGCGCGGGTATCAGATGCGGTAGAACGTGAGCCTCAAGTGGAGGGTGCTGCGACGCAGATTTATATTGGGAACGATTTGCGTGAGACGCTCGCGGCCGCAGAGAAGGAGAAGGACCGGCTCAAGGACGAGTATTTGAGTGTCGAGCATTTCTTTCTCGGGTTGCTCGACACAAAGTCTCCTTATGCCAAGCTTTTGGAAGAGGCGGGAATCGACCGGAAGAACTTCATGGAAGCTCTTGAAGCGGTACGAGGATCGCAGCGGGTTACGGATCAGGATCCGGAGGGGAAGTATCAGACGTTGGAGAAGTATGGGCAGGATTTGACCGAGGTTGCCCGGCGAGGCGACATTGACCCGGTGATTGGTCGGGACGATGAGATCCGGCGGGTCATGCAAGTTTTGTCGAGGAGGACGAAGAACAATCCGGTTTTGATTGGGGAACCTGGTGTGGGAAAGACGGCCATTGCGGAAGGCTTGGCGCGCCGGATTGTGAGTGGCGACGTGCCTGAGTCCTTAAAAGGAAAGCGGCTGATTGCAATGGACATTGCGAGCATGGTGGCAGGAGCCAAGTATCGGGGTGAATTTGAAGACCGGCTGAAAGCATTTTTGAAGGAAGTGACTGAGGCAGAGGGCGAGATCATCTTGTTTATTGACGAATTGCACACGATTGTGGGAGCGGGAGGGTCAGAGGGGGCAGTGGATGCGTCGAACATGCTGAAACCGCAACTGGCGAGGGGGCAACTGCGTGCGATCGGGGCAACGACTCTGGACGAGTATCGGAAGTATATCGAAAAGGATCCGGCCCTCGAGCGCCGCTTCCAACCGATTATGGTGGATGAGCCAACGGTGGAGGACACGATTGCGATTTTGCGGGGATTAAAGGAGCGATATGAAGTTCATCATGGTGTGCGGATCCAGGACGCGGCGATCGTAGCGGCGGCGAATTTGTCTCATCGCTATATTGCGGATCGATTTTTGCCGGACAAAGCGGTGGATTTGATTGATGAGGCGAGTTCGCGGTTGAAGATTGAATTGGACTCGATGCCAACGGAAATCGATCAGCTCGAGCGTCAGGTGATGCAACTGGAGATGGAGCGTCAAGCGTTGAGCAAGGAGTCTGACGCTGGGAGTCGGGATCGTTTGAAGAAGGTGGAACGAGATATAGCTGATTTGAACGAGCAGGCCGATGGACTGCGGGCGCAGTGGCAGAACGAAAAGGCGGAGATTGATGAGGCTCGGGCCTTGCAGGAATCGATTGAGAGTGCGCGAATTGAATTGGAGCAAGCGCAGCGACGGGGTGATTTGGCGCGAGCCAGTGAGATTCAATATGGTAAATTGCCTGAACTGGAAGAACAGCTGAATGCCCGGGAGGCGAAGCTGGGGGAATTGCAACAGCAGAGTCGTTTGCTGAATGAAGAGGTTACGGAAGAGGACATTTCCAAAGTGGTGGCGAGTTGGACCGGGATCCCAGTCTCGCGTTTGCAGGAGGGAGAGAAGGAGAAGCTTGTCAAAATGGAAGAGCGGCTGGCCGAGCGTGTCGTGGGGCAGAAGGAAGCAGTGGTAGCGGTTTCGAACGCGGTGCGAAGGGCGCGCTCGGGGCTTCAGGACGAGGATCGGCCGGTGGGGTCATTTATCTTTCTGGGGCCCACCGGGGTTGGGAAAACGGAGCTGAGTCGTGCTCTGGCAGAGTTTCTGTTCGACGATGAGCATGCCATGGTTCGCATTGATATGAGTGAATACATGGAGAAGCACAGCGTGGCCCGCTTGATCGGTGCCCCTCCCGGATATGTGGGCTATGAAGAGGGCGGACAGTTGAGTGAAGCCGTGCGGCGGCGGCCGTATGCTGTGGTGCTCTTTGATGAGATTGAAAAGGCCCACCATGATGTCTTCAATGTTTTGTTACAGGTGTTGGATGATGGTCGGATCACAGACGGGCAAGGGCGGACCGTCGATTTTCGCAATACCGTGATTATCATGACGAGTAATATCGGTAGTGAACACATTGTGGGTGAGACCTCGTCTGAAGAGCGGGATCGTCTCGTGTTGGGGGCGCTCCGGGCGCATTTCCGTCCTGAATTCTTAAATCGAGTGGATGAGACGATCATCTTTGATCGGTTGAGTGAGGAAGAGCTAGCCGACATCGTTCGGATTCAGCTGGATCGTGTGGTGGCGCGGCTTTCCGTGCGTGGGTTGGGGTTGGAGTTCGATGATGAAGCGGTGGATCTGGTGGCAAAGGGGGGTTACGACCCGGATTTTGGGGCGAGACCTTTGAAGCGTGCGATCCAGCATTTTATTCTCGATCCGCTGAGTTTGGAGCTATTGGAAGGCAAGTTTGCCGAGGGGGATAGTGTATTGGTGAGAAGGTCAGGGGACGTGCTGGCATTTGAAAAGGGGGCGGCGGTCAATAGCGAAGGGGTCGCCGCTTAGGAAAAGGCTGAGAGTCACCTCGTCCTGTTCTACAAGGGTGTCCGGGTCTTTCTCGAGAAGGAACTCATTTTGAAGGTGAGAAACCCTCGGGCCTTCGCATTGTTGGCGAATAGGGCTTCCGCCAAGGGCGCATAATCTCGTCCTTTCCCCTTAATGTGGTTGGATGCGACGGCCGGCGAGTGGTTTGGTTCGTAATAGCGGGTGCTGACGACGGGAGTGGCACCATTCGTTTGAAGTCTTCTTCTGGCGTTTTGCGGGCGCTTTTAGCGGATGTTAGAGGCATCTTTGAGCGGTCACCTGTTCTGAGCCGTTTGCGAACTAGAATCCCATACCAGGGGGCAAGCCCATGCCGCCAGTTACTTTTTCCATTTCTTCGGCGGCGAGTTCTTTGGCTTTTTCCGAGGCTTGGGTGATGCCGCTGAGAACAAGGTCCTCGAGTATTTCCACGTCTTCCGGATCAACGATCGCGGGATCGATCTTGATGGATGTGATTTCGCCTGCGCCGGTGGCCGTGACGGTGACTTTCCCACTACCGGCCGAGGCTTCCACAGTCTTTTCGGCGAGCGCGGCCTGAGCTTCCTGCATTTGGGCCTGCATCTTTTGGGCCTGCTTCATCATCTTTGCGATATTCATGGTCTGATCGTGGTTTAAGGTTTAGGTAATCTCGGCTTCGAAGATATCGAGGGCCTTGTTGATGAGAGGATCGTTGTGGAAGTCATCTTTCTCTTCTGACGTGGAAGGGGGGGGTGACGAAGGCTCGGAAGGTTCGGCTTGAGGCGTGCGTGGCGGCGTGGTTTCTTCTTTTGGGGGGACGGGCGAGGCAGTTCGTGGATCGTCTGAGTTTCGAGACTCATTGGCCGCGGGCTGGAGGTCGGGTTCCGAGGTTCCCTCGAATTCAACGGAAACCGCCGGGGCGAGCTTATCGTCGGACACGAATTTCAGATTAAGGGCTTGGCCGGAGAATTTCTTGAGCAGATCCTCGATGAGAGAGCGGTTATTAGGGCGAGAGAGTGATTCGCGAGCAAAGGACTCTTCGGGAGAGAAACCAATGATAAACTCGTTGGGTCGGCCTTCAACGTAGTGACCCGCCTGAAGCCAAGAACTGGCGAGCGGTCGGCATTGGTTGATTTCCTCGTGTAGTTTTTTCCAGAGCATTTCACCGGAGAGCACGAGATCGGGACTTGGTTGTTTGGCTTGTTCAGGTGGCGTTGCCGGAACGGTTTTTGGCGCTGGTGTCTTGGAGGTTGAGGACACGGTCGGAGAGGCGGGACGGGGGGAAGATTGGACCGGTTCGACTTTCGGATCGCCACCGGTTCCGGTAATCGCTCCGTCGATCAGTTCGATGACCTCGTCAATCGTGCATTTCGAGAGGGTTTCAACGGCCTTGATGATACCGATTTCGAAATGGAGTTTCTTGTTGGGAGCCCATTTCATGCGGCCGTCGGTAATGGCGAACTGATCGATAAGACTGATGAGTTGGTCGGTGGTTACCAGTTGCGCCTGTTCGTCGAGGGAGGCGGCGATGGCCTTTGTGAAATTCGTTCTCGACGCTCCGGGGTCGACCTTGTGGACGAGGAGGTTGCGAAGGTGTTCGATCAAATCGGCAAGTAACTTGGAGAGGTCCTTTCCGAGCTCACTCTGCTCGTGGAGTTGTTCGAGGGCGGATGCGGTTTCACCTTTGAGAAGGAGACTGGAGAGGGCCGCAACGGTCTCGAAGGAAGTGAAGCCAAAAATCTCGAGAACGTCGTTTTCCCGGATCGAGTCGCCGCAGAAAGCGACGAGCTGGTCCAGCATTGATTGGGCGTCACGCATGCCGCCCTCGGCACCGCGGGCGACGGCGTGGGCGGCAAGTGGTTCAAGGGTTACACTTTCGTTCTTGGCAATCAGAGCGAGTTGATCGGCGATGATTTTATCCGGGATACGGCGTAAGTCGAATCGTTGGCAGCGGCTGATGATTGTGGGCAGGATCTTGTTGGCTTCGGTGGTAGCAAAAATGAATTTTACGTGCGGGGGGGGTTCTTCAAGAGTTTTGAGGAGGGCGTTGAAGGCCTGCGGTGTGAGCATGTGTACTTCATCGATGTAGTAGATTTTGAACTTACCCTGAGCGGGAGCAAACTTGACGGTATCGCGAAGCTCTCTTACCTCGTCGATGCCCCGATTGCTCGCGCCGTCGATTTCGAGCACATCGAGGCAGGTTCCGTCTGCGATTTCCTTACAAATGGGTTCCTGCGGATCGAAGTCGGCACTCGGGCCGTTTGAAGAGTTGAGGGCTTTCGCCAAAATGCGCGCAGTGGATGTTTTTCCAGTGCCGCGCGGACCGACGAAGAGGTAGGCATGGGCAAGTCGATCCTGTGCAATCGCGTTTCGCAGCGTGCGGACGACGTGTTCCTGCCCGAGGAGGTCATCAAACGTTTGGGGTCGGTATTTTCGTGCGAAAACCTGGTAGCTCACGGCATGCAATGTAAAGAGGCAAGCGTGAAAGGAAACGCTTTTTTTGGCGCGAGTTCAGGCGTTGTGCCGTTTGAAGAGCGCGAGTGTATGGTCACGTTCCGCAGAGTGGTCGACGATGGGCAGGGGATACTCCGGTGCGATCGGAATGCCATGAGCAGGAGGCGCGAAGAAGCGGGGTGCGGGGACATCGCCAAGTTCGGGGATCCATTGCCGGACGTAGAGGCCGTCTGGATCGTATCGTTTGGATTGCGTCCACGGGTTTTGGATTCGGAAGTAAGGTGCTGCGTCCGCTCCTGTGCCCGCGCTCCATTGCCAGCCGCCATTGTTGCTGGCGATCTCTCCATCGACGAGATGTTGCATGAAGAACCCTTCGCCGAGGCGCCAATCGAGATGGAGGTCTTTTGTTAGGAACATGGAGACAATCATGCGGACGCGATTGTGCATAAAGCCGGTGGCGAGTAGCTCGCGGATACCGGCGTCGACGATGGGGAAACCCGTTCGGCCCTGGGACCACTTTTGGAAGGCATCATTTTCGGGTTCCCATGGAAGATCTCGATACTTTGGATTGAATTCGTGATCGAGGACGTCGGGAAAATGATGAAGTATATGCATGTAGAATTCCCGCCAAGCGAGTTCCTTTATAAAGGTATGAAAGCTATCGCGGGCAGTTTTTGAGCGGGATTGCTGGGCGGCTTCCATCGTGCGAGCGTAGATTTCCCGGACTGAGAGCAGGCCAAAGCGGAGGTCTTGGCTGAGGCGCGAGGTGGTTTGGCCAGAGGGCGAGTTTCGATGTGAGTCGTAGGCAATGATCGGGCCATCGAGGGCGGCTGATAGTCTTTTGCGAGCAGCTTTTTCGCCGGGGGTCAGGTGTTGAGCGGTGTTGGGCGGCAATTCCCAAGTTTCAAGCGTTGGCAGTTCGAGGGAGGCAAGGTGGGGTGGGGGAGCGGAGAGCTTTGGTCGCCCGCGAACGGGACTATTCTTATCAAGCGAGAGCCAATTGCGGCTAAAGGGAGTGTAGACTCGGTAGGGAGTACCATTTCCTGTGGCGATCTCGTCGGGTTCGTGCAGCACGGTATCCTTTGAGGTATGGAATGAGACGCCCACCGAATCGCAATGCTTCATCAACTTGGACTCGGTGTATTTTCCGAATGGATCTGGATCCCGGTTAGTAAATACCGCCTCTGCTTGGCATTCCTCGATAAGGTCGGCAAGAGTGGATTCAGCGGCGCCTGCGCGGACGATGAGACGACTTCCGGCGTGCTCAAGATTCTTCGCCAGGGAGCTGACACAACCGCAGAGGAAACTTTGCCGTGAGGGTCCGGTCCAGCGGTGCTTTTTTTTCCAGGAACTTACCAAGTAGACCGGGATGATGGTTTCGGCATCCCGAGCGGCGGCATTGAGGGCGGTATTGTCGATGAGACGAAGATCGCGGCGGAACCAGTGGATTGCGGTTTTGTATTTCTTCGGCACAGGACTTTTCGGTGGACGGGCGGGAAAAAGGGGCAAAGATAGCGGGGCGACTGGACCGTTGAGCTATACGACGAGGCTTTGGAAGTGGACGAACAGAGAATAGGGATTATTGCGGGGAGCGGCGTTTATCCTCAGCTGCTCGCGAGGGCGGCACGGGGGGCGGGAGTGGGCCATATTGCGGTGGCAGCTTTTACTGGGGAGACGGAGGAAGGGGTGGGGGATCTGGCCGAAGTGATCGAGTGGATGCGCGTGGGGCAGCTGGGGAAGATGATAAAGTTTTTCAAGAAAGAGCGAGTCACTCGAGCAATGATGGCGGGGCAGATATCGCCGGGCAATCTTTTTGACCTGCGGCCGGACATGCGGACTTTGGTGATGATCGGGAAGCTGAAGGAGCGCAACGCGGAGAGCATATTTGGTGCGATAGCGGAAGAACTTGAGAAGGATGGGATTACCTTGTTGCCGGCGACGACGTATGTGGAGGATCGGTTAGCGGAGGTGGGCCTGGTGGCGGGCCCAGCGATTGACGAGAAGCGGGAGCGGGAGGTTGCGTTTGGTTTTCGAATCGCTAAAGCGGTGAGTGCACTGGATATAGGACAGACGGTTGTTGTGCGGAGGGGGACGGTTTTGGCCGTGGAAGCTTTTGAGGGGACAAACGACTGCATGAAGCGTGGTGGGGATTTGGGCAAGGGTGAGGCGGTGATGGTCAAGGTATCGAAGCCACGGCAGGATTTGCGATTTGACGTGCCTTGCATCGGAGAGGAGACGGTGGCGACTGCGGCGGAGGCGGGCATTCCGTGCATCGTCGTTGAGGCGGGAAAGACCTTGATACTGGATGAAGGTGGGTTGTCGGCTCGTTGTGAACAACTCGGGATAACGATTTACGCAAAAGAAGATGAATCGAATTAAGTTAGGAGTGGTCGGGGTGGGTGCGATCGGGGCGAATCATGCCCGAGTCTACGGGGAACTGGAGCAGGCAGAGCTGGCGGCTGTGTATGATGTTGATCGGTCGGCAGCGGACGCTGTGGTGGCGGCGCACGGGGGGCGGGTGGCGGAGGACATGGATGAATTTATCGGGTTGGTGGACGGCGCGACGATAGCGACTCCAACGAACACCCATCTCTCTGTCGGCAAGCGGCTCTTGTCGGCCGGCAAGCACGTTCTGGTGGAAAAACCGATTGCCGCCAACCGGGAAGAAGCGGACGAATTGGTCAATCTTGCCCACGAGCGGGAGTGTGTTTTACAGGTGGGTCATATCGAGCGCTTCAACCCGGTTATGTCTCGGCTTGAGGAAATCGTCACGCACCCTCGATTCATCGAGTCGCACCGTCTCTCGCCATTTCCGAATCGAAGCATTGATATTGGCGTTGTATTGGACCTAATGATTCACGACTTGGAGATCATTTTGCATTTGGTGAAGTCTCCGATTGAGAGCATTGACGCCGTGGGGGTACCGGTGTTGACGAAGCGGGAAGATATCGCCAACGCGCGCCTGCGATTTGCGAACGGCTGTGTGGCGAATGTTACTGTAAGCCGGATCAGTCCGGAACGGATGCGCAAAATTCGAATTTTTCAGGAGGACGCTTACCTTTCGCTGGATTACCAGGAGCAAACCGGTGAGATCTATCGGCGAGAGGGGCTGGAGATCGAACGGGAGGTGGTTGCGGTTGAGAGAGACGAACCGTTGAAGTTGGAGTTATCGGCATTTGTTGACTGTGTGGCCCGTGGGGCACGGCCGAAAGTATCCGGGCGGGAGGGCGCGGCAGCGTTAGAAGTGGCCTTGGAGATAACGGGATTGATTGAATCGGGATATGTGGCGGCGTTAGCCCGTGAGGGAGGATAGTGGGATGACGAAGCTCTATTTCGTGGCTGGGGAAATGAGCGGTGATACGCACGGGGCAGCCGTGATGGAGGCTATTCGGGATCGGGATGGCGGGGGCGTGGAGTTTGCGGGGGTCGGAGGAAGCAGGATGGCGGGGGTGGCGGGACAGCTGCAAATTCGGGATTGGTTGGAGGATGCGGCGGTATTGGGATTGTGGGAGGTATTGAAAAAGTATGGGTATTTCCGTCGAGAGTTTGAGCGGGTATTGGATGAAGTTAGGGAGTGGGAGCCTGACGGGGTTGTTTTGATCGACTATCCGGGATTCAATCTGCGATTAGCCAAGGCGCTGCAAGAGCTTCGGTCGACGACGAAGATTATTTATTACATTAGTCCGCAAGTTTGGGCGTGGAATCGCGGCCGGATAGGCAAGATGGCGCGTATGCTAGATTTGATGATTTGTATTTTCCCTTTTGAGAAGGCGCTTTATGAATCCTCGGACTTGCGCACGGAATTCGCCGGCCATCCAATGGTTGATGAGCTGGGGCCGCAACGAGGACGTTTTGACCGGGAAGGTGGTTTGGTGGGCTTGTTCCCCGGGAGCCGCCGTCGAGAGGTCGATCAGCATTTTGGGGTTTTGTTGGACGCGGCGAAGCGGCTTCGGCGGGAGCGGCCTGACACGCGCTTTGTTGCGGCGGCGGCGAACGATGCGGTAGCTGGAGAGATGGAGAGGCAATTGGCCGATTCTGCTTTGAAGGACAGTGATTTTCAGGTGGTGACGGGGCGGACGCATGAGTTGATGGAGAGGGTGGAAGTGGCGGCAATTGCTTCCGGGACGGCGACCCTTGAGGCGGCATTTTTCGGCTTACCATATTGCCTTGTCTACCGGGTTGCCTGGCCAACGTGGGCGGTTGGAAAACTGTTGGTCAGGGTTGACTATCTTGGTATGGCGAACCTGTTAGCGGGCCGGGAGATCGTGCGGGAATTCATTCATTCAAGGCGAACTAACGAGTGAGAACGTGGCCGATGAGCTTTTGCGGCTTTTGAATTCTGAAGAAGTGAGGGATGACGTGCGAAGCGAGTTACTTTGGGTGGCAGAGATGCTGGGGGAGGCGGGCGCGCACGAGCGGGCGGCGGCGGCGATCTTGGAGAGCATTGCGGAGGCGGATCAAGATGAAGCAGAGTAAGGTCATTCCAATCATGTTGATGGTCTTGCCTGCGGGGACGGTCGTGCTTGGGACGGGGTCACTGATTTGGTATTTTTGGCTTGGCGATGCTGCGGATGGGATTGAAGAGACAACTTCGTTGATGCAAAAGCCGGTGGAAGAGCGTGATTTGGAGCGGTATGTCCGATTGTTGACGGAGGAGATCGGGGAGCGGAACACCGAAAATGCGAAGCAGTTGGGAATTGCTGCGAATTTTTTAGAGGGAACGCTTGGGCCGCAGAACATGGGTTATGCCGTTCGGAGGCAAACGTTCAGCGTCAATGGGGTTGAGTGCTCCAACCTTGAGGTGGAGATACCTGGTGGTTCCCGGCGAGATGAAATCGTCGTGGTGGGGGCGCATTACGACAGTGTTCCAGGGACGGTAGGAGCGAACGACAACGCGACTGGGGTAGCGGCTTTGTTAGCATTGGCGAATCGCTTCGTGGGATCCACAAACGAGAGAACACTGCGTTTTATCGCCTTTGTAAATGAAGAGCCGCCGTATTTTCAGACTCCGGATATGGGGAGTCGTCGATATGTTGAACGTGCCGAGTCGAGGGGAGAAGATATCGTTGCGATGTTGTGCTTGGAGACAATTGGGTATTTTTCAGATGAGCCGGGAAGTCAGCGATATCCCGAGGGGCTTGGTGACATGTATCCCGACGTTGGGAACTTTATTGCGATGGTAAGCAATCTTGATTCGACAGCCCTTCTTGAGATGAGCGCCCAGGCGTTCGAAGCGGCGACTGATCTGCCATTGGAATGGGGAGCGTTTCCAGCGGACACGCCGGGCATCGGTCTGTCTGATCATTGGGCCTTTTGGCGGGCCGGCTACCCTGCGATCATGATTACGGACACTGCGCCCTATCGGTATCCGTACTATCACACGGCGGAGGACACGAGAGACAAGATTGACTATGGACGGTTCTTTGAAGTTGTTCGCGGTGTTGAGGGAGTAATTGAAGCGTTGGTGAATCCTCGTTCGTGAGTTTACGCTGAAACTATTTGCTCGGTATGCGATTTCTCGTATAGTCTGCGTTCCGTTCGGGTAAAGCATTTGCGGGTCTTCCCTTTGCAAGTCGGGGCATTAGCTCAGTTGGTAGAGCGCTTCAATGGCATTGAAGAGGTCAGCGGTTCGACTCCGCTATGCTCCATTTGTTTGTTGGTCGGGGAATTGGTGCTGCGCCAAGGGTTAATTTTGCGTGGCGGAGCAGGTTGTTATAGTCCTTGAGTCGAGCTTGAACCAAGCGGCATCGATGCAACCCGAGGGGGTGGTGGGCATTTGGGAGCGTTGGGTTTTCCGCCTTGTTTGACGGCAACAGGGCGGACTATGGTCTGAGGGCATGGAGCGGATTACGGTGAGTTTCGTCATGAAGTGGCGGTGCACGATTTTGCTTGTGTCGCTGGTTTGTTTCCTGGGGATTTTTCCTTTCTTAAAGGGAACAGCGGCGGCGGATGCGGCGATGGCATTGACGGTATCGATGGTGATTTTAACCGCGACAATTGCATCGTTGGGCAATGGGAAGCATTTCTTTTATGTTTTGTTTCTGGCGGTGCTGGCTTTCCTACTCGAGTGGATCGCGGTGGGAGAGGGGGTTTCTCAGATCAAGCTTTGGAGTGATGTTTCGAACATCGTGCTGTGGATATACGTCATCGTATTACTGATGGTGTATGTATTAGAACCGGGGCCGGTAACCGCAGATGAAATATCGGGTGCCATCTCAGTGTATTTTTTGCTGGCGATCGTATGGAGTCTCGTCCACACGTCCGTAGAGTATTATGTGCCTGGTTCGTATTCGAACGTGGGTGAGGGAGACGATCAGAGGATGAACTTTCTGTACTTCAGTTTCGTCACGCTGACCACTTTGGGATATGGGGACATTGCGCCGATTGACGCTCGGAGCAAGATGTTAGCGGTTCTCGAGGCTTCGACTGGGGTGCTCTTCATCGCGGTCATGGTTGCGCGGCTCGTGGGGGAGTATGGTCAATTGCGCGCTGAATCCCACCGCAAAAATGGCCCCGATGCCGATTGATCGGTTTTGGCTTTGGGGGCTCATGGTTCCGGGCAGGGGGCGTCTTGGGAGAGCTGGGGTGACGGCGGATACTTGAGCATTTCATTTGGAGGGGAAACAGTTCCTGACGGGCTTGATAGGCCCAATCGTGTTGGAGTTCGGTGGAGCGTCGCGAAGTGGCCGAACAGGTTTTTCAGTTATTCCGCCTGAGGTCTTGCGTCGGGTGGGATAGGTCTGTTACGTTAAACAGATCTTTGAAGGCGCGCCGTGCTTTCAAAACCCCCCATCTAACCCTCGAATATGGAGTCACGGTTATGAGTACGAGTGTGAGCGATTTGCAGCAGGCGGTTGTTGATGATCCGCATAACTGGGAGACTCGAGTTGCCTTGCTGGAAGAATTGATTCATCAGGGAGACGTTTCCTCTGCGCATGGAGTTTTAGCGAACGGGGAGGGAAGCTTAGACACCGAAGAACAACTGGCGAAAGTCTATGAACTATTTGGAGCTGAGGCTCCGGATGTGGTGTTGGCGCAAGCGGGTAGTTTTCTCGAGGCACGCGGCCAAAGTGCAACGGCTTCAATGATATGTGCTCAGATATACTATGCAGCGGGTGATGTAGAATCCACGCGTTCAAATTATGAATCAGCGATTAGCTTGAACGAGGAGTATCGGGACGGTGACTTGGAAGGTTGGCTTGACGCCGAGTCTGCCGCGGTGGCACCTATCGATACTCATGATCGTGATGAGGTCGTGCCCGTCTCACCCGTCCCGCTGCAACGAGATGCGGTGCCGCCTCCGGTTCTTGGGTATCATGAATCGGTTGATCCTGTGGCGGTGCGGAGAGAAGCGCTTGCCAAGACCGGATTGGTGACGGCCTCACCTTTCAAGACGATCGACGTTGCGAAGCCGGAAGCGCGACGGGACGATCGAAAGGAGAAGATGTCAGCGATGGGGATTGCGGTTCTTGTTCATGCGTTAATATTCTTCATCTTGACCTTGATCGTGGTGGCGGTGCCGCGAGCGGCGCCGCCGCAAATTGTGGCGGTAAGTGGTGAATTGGAAGAGGTGCCTCCTACGCCGGACAAGCCAGAGGTGGAAGTGGTGAACAAGCCGAATCCGTCGAGTGCCAGCCAGATTGACGTGATTAGTGTGAACAGTTTATCGAGTGTGGCAGTGCCGGTGGTCCTTGATCCGATTGACACGTTGGAGCCGATCGGGGCGGGGCAGGACTTTGGTTTGGGGATGACCTTTGGGGCTGAGGGAGCGGGAAATGTTTCCTTTTTTGGTTCTCAGGCGAGTGCGAGCAAGGTGGTGTTTGTGGTGGATTCTTCGGCGTCGATGCGGTCATCGGGCAAGACTGGGCTGACGAAGCATGAGTTGATGAAGCAGGAACTGAGTAAGACGATCAAGCAGCTCAGTCCCGGCATTCAATTTCAGATTATCTTTTTCACGGGGCCGAGCTGGTTTGTCGGAGAGGATTACAAGGAGGATCGGGAAAACTGGAAGAGGAGTCCACGGGGGAATTTCTGGCATTACAAAGATGACACCGTTGAGAGTATGCGTGTCGGAAAATACCGCAACGCGACGCCCTCGACGATTCGCCGGACGATCAAGGAGATTGAAGAGACACCCATTGCAGGAGGGACCGACTGGAGGGTGCCGTTGAAGATGGCGATGCTGATGGAGCCGGATGTGATTTTTTTCATGACCGACGGAGCGGTGGGTAAGGATCCCGATCGTCCGCCGGTGGTGGAGGATGTGTTAAGGTTTAACAAGGAGCGCAGCAACGCGAAAATCAATTCGATTTGTTTGATGGTTCCAAAGGCGATGGACGACATGGGTGCAATGTCAAAGGCGACCCGTGGGGAGTTGACGCTGGTCCTTGAAGACGGGGAAGCGATTCGCGGCCGGGAGCTGGAGAAACATCTCGACAAGTAGTTGCGGCAGATCCTTTGCTGGACAATCTCCCTGGGCCAAAGTAGAACGCGCGGGAAGCTCCGATGAGAACACCCCACGCCATCAGCGTTGCGACCTTATGTCTATTGATGGGCGGTTGCGCGGGATTCTCGGGGAAGCAGGAAAAAATGACTATATCGAGCGAACCGTTTGGGAGTGTCAAAGGCGTTCCGGTAGAGCTGTACACGATGCGGAATCCGGGAGGGATCGAGGTGCAGGTGACCAACTTTGGGGGAGCGGTGACCTCGATCAAGGTGCCGGATCGAGACGGCAATTTGGCCGACGTGGTATTGGGATATGACACCTTTGGCGATTACGCCAATGACCCGAACTATTTTGGGGCGATATGCGGACGCTATGCGAATCGGATTGCCCGAGGGCGTTTCGACCTCGATGGAGTGGCTTACGATCTAGCAATCAACAACGCACCCAATCATCTGCATGGAGGCAATACCGGGTTTGACAAGCGGGTGTGGAAGGCGTCGTCTGCGCGTGTGAAGGACGGGGTTGCCATAACGCTGAGGTATGACAGTCCTGACGGGGAAGAGAATTACCCCGGGAATCTCAAAGTGGTCGTAACGTATGTGCTGACCAAGAGCAATGATTTGCGTATTGAGTATTCGGCGCAAACTGATGAGGCGACGCCGGTGAATCTAACTCATCATGGATACTTCAACCTTCGGGGTGCGGGAAATGGAACGATTGCGGGGCATGAGTTGACGATTGAGGCGGACCGCTACACGCCGACGGACAAGACTTTAATTCCGACAGGAGAACTAGCGCCGGTGGAGGGGACGCCATTTGACTTTAGGAAGGCGAAACCGATTGGGCGTGATATTGGTGACCGGAACGATCAGCTATCGATCGCTGACGGGTATGATCAGAATTTTGTTTTGAATGGTGGGAGTTCGCGTCGACCGGCTTTGGCGGCGACGGTGCGGGAGCCCCGTTCGGGACGTAAGATGGAAGTCTTTACAACAGAACCGGGTATTCAACTTTACACCGCCAATCATCTGGATGGAAATGGGGGGCGTCGCGGGGAGTCGTATTCAAAATATGGGGCATTTTGCCTTGAGGCCCAGCACTTTCCGGACTCGCCGAACCAAGAAGGTTTCCCCTCGACGATTCTCCGGCCTGGGGATGAATATACGCAAACGACGGTGTATCGATTTTCGGTGGACGACTAATTGAAGATGGAACGCGAGACTTGGAAAGCATGCTGAATGGGTAGAGACGGAATGAATTATGCGCCCAGCGGGAAGCCTGCGCCGGTTGTAGAGGCAGGGGAGTTTTGTTTTGCGGCGACTGCCCTCGATCACGGTCACATCTATGGTCAGTGCAATGGCCTTATTGAAGCAGGCGCGGAACTTCGATACGTGTATGATCCGGATCCTGCGAAGATGGAGGCATTCTGCGAAACCTATCCACGGGCGAGACCTGTGGACTGCTTGGAGCGCCTGTTAGAGGATGATGAGATAAAGTTGATCGCGGCTGCGGCGATTCCGTCAGAGCGGGGCCCCTTGGGCATTCGTGTCATGGAAGCGGGAAAAGACTATTTTACGGATAAGACACCGTTTACCAGTTTGGAGCAACTTGCGGACGCGCGCGAGGCGGTTGCTCGCACAGGGCGGAAATACATGGTTTATTTCAGTGAGCGTCTGCATGTGGAGTGTGCCATGCATGCGGGTGACTTGATACAAGATGGAGTGATTGGGGAGGTCGTTCAGGTTATTGGTCTGGGACCGCATCGGTTGAGTGCGGCGCAGCGGCCGGATTGGTTCTTCAAGAAGGCGCAATATGGCGGGATACTGACCGACATCGGGAGCCACCAATTTGAGCAATTTCTGCACTACGCCGGTGCGGAAAATGCGGAGGTGACCTATGCGCGGGTAGCGAACTATGCGAATCCGGAGTATCCGGAGCTTGAGGATTTTGGGGAAGCGGTATTGGTGGCGGACAACGGGGCGTCGAATTACATTCGCGTGGATTGGTTTACTCCGGACGGGTTGGGCGTATGGGGTGATGGACGGACGATAATTACGGGGACGAAGGGCACGATTGAGCTCCGGAAGTATACTAACGTGGCGACGCAGGCAGGGGGTGAGCATTTGTATTTAGTGACAGAGGGCGGTGAGGAGCATATGGAACTTGCCGGGAAGGTGGGCTTCCCCTACTTTGGGCGGCTTGTGCTTGATTGTATCGATCGGACTGAAAAGGCGATGACCCAAGAACATGCATTCAGGGCGGCGGAACTTTGCCTTAAAGCGCAGGCGCTGGCGGAAGTGAAATGAATATAGCTTCCATGCGACTTTTTGACCGCCTCTTGGGAGTGCCGTCATGTTTTTTTCTCACGCTTTGCCGCAAGATGCTGCAGCTAGCTCCCAGCAAGGAGTTGGAATCGCCGCAGCGGGTTCTATTTGTAAAGCTTGCGGAGCAAGGCTCTACGGTCTTGGCTTACCGAGCATTGCGAGATGCTGTGGAGCGCTATGGGGCGGGCAACGTCTTCTTTTTAGTTTTTGAAGAGAACCGTTTCATTCTGGATCAGTTGGGATTGATCCCACATGAGAACGTCATCATCATTCGGACATCCAATTTGGTTGAGGTGATTGGAGATGCTCTTAGAGCTCTGAGACATGTGCGTGCGAAGGAGATTGACGGGTGTGTTGATTTGGAATTTTTCGCGCGTTCTACAGCGGTGATTTCTTATCTCACCGGCGCGCGCGTGCGTGTGGGTTACCATGGTTTTAGTGGCGAAGGGCCGTATCGAGGGGACCTGATGACTCATCGTCTATTTTTCAATCATCATCTGCATACGACGGACGCGTTTCGACTTTTGGTGGAAGCTTTGGAGCAAGCGGAAGCTGCGTTGCCCTGTTTTGAAAGTGAGATTCGGCTCAGTCTTGGACATATGGATCGGACGGGGCCCGTGAAGACGCGATTCATTTTGGAGGTGAGAGACGGTGACTATCCGGAATTTGTGGTGTCTGAAGAGGAGAAGAAGGGTTTGCGTGAGCTTTTGAAGAAGGCTGGTGGAAGTGAGGCGGGTGAGGCACCCTTGGTTCTTTTGAACGCAAATTGCAGCGACATGCTTCCGTTGCGGCGCTGGCCCGAGGAAAACTATATCGAATTGGCAAACCGTCTTTTGAGACAACGGCCGGATATCGTCATTGCATTGACTGGAGGCGGGGACGAAGCGGTGGGAGCAGCTGAATTGATCAATAGAGTCGGACATCCGCGGTGTTTTAGTATGGCGGGGCGGACGAGTTTGCGCGAGCTGTTGATTTTGTATTCTGTTGCCGAGGTGATGGTTACGAATGACAGCGGTCCGGCTCATTTTGCGTCGCTAACGACAATGGATTGCGTGACTTTGTTTGGGCCGGAGACGCCCGGGTTATTCGGTTCTCGTTCTTCGAGAGCCCATTTGTTGTGGGGGGCGACCGCATTCACGCCGTGTGTGAACGCTTTAAACAATCGTCAAGCGCCTTCGGAGGACAACAACTGCATGGAGAAGATCGGGATCGATGATGTGTTTCAGACCGTGATGGACGTTTTGGACAGGCGTGCTCCGTTGCAAAAAGACTCTGATTCGGGCGCGAAAGTGTCCGTCGGGAGGGAAGGGTGAGCCTGGAATTGGAAGAGTGTGACCAGGGGCGAGTTCTGACGCGATGACAAGACCGGACGCAACGGGTGAACTGAGATGGTGGGAGACTTGGTGGGCTGGTTTAGCGATGTTGGCTTTGTTAGCGTTGGTTTTTTTCTTCAAATTTCTTTTTTTACCGGGCGACCTCGTATTGTCGTTGCAAGTTGCGGATGTGTATCGGCAGTTTGCGGGCTGGCGCCATTTTGGATTTTCAGAAATTGCGAGCGGGAACTTTCCATTGTGGACCCCGATGGTTTATGGAGGCATGCCCTACTTTAGCGGTTTCCAGTCTGCACTTCTTTATCCGCCCAATTGGATTTTTGCGGTTCTTCCGTTGGCGAAAGCGATCAATTGGAGTATCGCGTTTCATTCTTGGTGGTTAGCGAGCGGAGTGTATTTGTGGCTTCGGCTTATGGGGACGAGGCAGGCGGCGGCCGTTTTCGGAGGTATCTGTCTAATGTTTTCGGCGCCATTTTTTTTACACATTTACGCTGGGCATTTGACGAATTTGTGTGTGATGGCGTGGATACCATGGCTGATCCTTTGTATCCACGGGTGGGAGCAATCAAGGCACGGTTCATGGGTGATCTTTGGCGGGTTTGTTGTGGCCATGCAGATACTGGCGGGGCATCCGCAATATGTTTACTACACAGGACTGGTCGTTTCGCTTTACGTGATTCTGACCACGTTCATTTCCATCAAGGAACGGCGAGGAACGTTTTTGGCTGGTTTTATGGGAATGTATCTATTGGGAGCCTTGCTTTCGGCGGCGCAACTTCTTCCGGGACTTGAGGCAAGTGGCGAGGGAGTACGGAGCGGAGGTACGGGGAAAGAGTTTGCTGGGTCCTACTCCTTTCCGCCCAGCAACTTGCTATCGATTCTTGTTCCGGGAGTTTTTGGAGATGAAAAGGTGCTGCGGTATTGGGGGTATTGGTTGTATTGGGAAATGATCGCGTTTTGCGGGGTGATCGCGCTGTGTTTTGCGATGGTGGGACTCTTTGCGAGGGGAGAAAGGCGGCGGGAGCGAACGGTGCTTGGGATCGTCGGCGCGGTTGCTCTCATTCTGGCGATGGGGAAATACACGTTGGTATTTGATGTGTTTTATCAAGTAGTACCCGGGTTTAGTCTTTTTCGCGGGACATCAAAGTTCATTTTCTTCTTCGCGCTCATGGTGTCGGTTCTTGCAGGCTTGGGAGCGGATTTTGTTTTGGCAAAGCCCGATTTGCGAAAGAGCAGGCGGCTACTGGTTTCGGGTGGGATCGGGTTGGCAATTCTGTGGGGTTTAGGCGGAATCATCCGCGCGGGAGATGGAGAATCAGGGTTGTGGACGATCGTTCGGAGGGCGATATGGAAGGGGGGTGATGTTACTCATGTAAATGAGGAGACTTACTTTGCAGAAGAGTTTGGGGAAGTGGCGCTTCGTCAGGCGGCAAATGGCTTTTGGATGGCAGGATTGATGGTCTTGATCTTTATCCTTGGCGTGACGGCGATGCGACGTCGTCCTATTGTGGGATATGTTCTGTTGGCTTTTGGGGTGGTCGAGCTACTTTTTTTCGCCGGGAAGCATCAAGCATCATTCGCTTTGAGCACATTGAACTTCGGTGTTCAGGAGCAGTCGATCGGTGGCAATCCCGACGATTTACGAGCGTTGGACGTTACGGGAACGAATCGGGGTATGATTACCGGCATATCCGATCTTTGGGGTGATGATCCCGGGGTGATCAAGCGATATGCCGAGTTCATGACGGCGACGCAGGGGCTCGATCCTGATAACGCGGGTCAGCATGTTCCCCTCAACAGGCCTCACGCGGCGTGGCGACTATTGCGGGGCGAGTATGTTTTTCAGCGGGGAGAGGATGGCGGCGTCGCGTTGATGAATTTCAGCACTGAACCGTTGAGACGGTTCGAGTTAATTCCAAACTATTTGGTATTGGCCGACCGTGACGTCATCCTAAACACGGTGTTAAGCGAATCTTTCGAACCTCTGAGCCAAGTGGTTTTGGAAGAGGAACCAGGTGTTACCATATCTGGGGCGAGTATGGATGGGCCCATCGGGAGCTGGGAGATCGAAAGTGAGGATACTGACGAGATCATTGTGTCAGTAGAGACTGCTCGTCCGGCGATTCTTCTCATGACGGATCCCTTCAGCAAGGGGTGGAGAGTGAAGCGTCTCGGCAAGGGAGGGGCGCAGGAGGATTATCGGATAATCCCCGCCAACTATGCGCTTCGAGGTATACCGCTAGCGGAGGGGATTCATCGACTGAAGATTTACTACTGGCCGCGAACCTTAGGATTTGGAATCGTCGTTAGTCTTTTAGCTGCCGTCGGATCGGTTATCTATCTACTCTGGTTCCGTCGCAAGCATCGTCGCACGTCGAGAAAGTGATACGGGGAAGGGTATCAGGTCGTGTGCCGGAGCTGACTAGCATATGGGCCGGGAGAGGAGCCAGGGATGGGAACGGCACCGACGGTTCTTTCGTAGAATTCATGGGAAGAGGCCTGACCGATGATGGCATAGGCGTAGCCTTCGCTGCGGATGGCATACAGGGATTGGAGGAGGAGATTGGTGCCGACACCTTTTCGCTGTGAAGTTTCTTCTACGCCCATAGGCCCAAAGAAACCGAGGAATGGCGAGTGGTAACAGGCGAAACCGAGGAGGCGATCCCCCGAGATTGTGTGAGCGACCATGCAGCTGACCGGTTGCCTCGAAAAAGCACCGGTGGTTTCGTCGGCCCAAGGGGTTCCAAAGCGAGTGTCTACCCATTTGGTTATGAGGCTTTTTTCCGGTGCAATGGCGCGGCGAACGATGAAGGAGTTGGAGGAAGCCTTCTCGGGAAAACGCTCATGTGGAGGCAGTTCGTAAAGTTTGACGAGGAGATCGTTCATCTTTGGGAGCATGTCGGCGGGGACCTTCGAAAATCAGAATTCTGAGTGGGATGGCAGAGCGGCGCAACTTCAAGAAAAAAGGAAAGTAGCTTTGCGGGTTTTGGGATTGCTTTTGGCGGGAAGACGCTTATTTCTTAGGCGTTCCTGCCCACGATTTCAGCCGCAGACAGCCAAGCCGATGTTTGACAAGCCAACCATTATTTACACGAAAACGGATGAAGCTCCAGCGCTAGCAACGCGTTCGTTTTTGCCGATCGTGGAAGCCTTTGTCGGGACATCCGGAATTGGTGTAGGAGCTCAGAGATATCTCGTTGGCGGGACGGATTATTGCCGTGTTTCCTGAGTGTTTGACAGACGAGCAAAGAATTCCGGATGCGTTGGCGGAATTGGGAGACCTTGTAAACGAGCCTGAGGCAAATGTCATCAAGTTGCCGAATATTAGCGCTTCGATTCCGCAAATGAAGGCGGCCATTGAGGAACTGCAGGGGCAGGGATATGACTTGCCCAGTTATCCGGAGGAGCCGTCGAACGAGGAAGAGGAGGTTATCAAAGCGCGTTATGACCGGATCAAGGGCAGTGCGGTGAATCCGGTGTTACGCGAGGGAAATTCCGATCGGCGAGCACCAAAGGCGGTAAAGGAATATGCAAGAGCGAACCCCCACTCCATGGGTGAATGGCCGGACCAATCCCAGACTGAAGTGGTCAGCATGGGGGGCAATGATTTCCGTTCGAACGAAAAGTCGCTTACGACGGAAGCAGCTGGCGACGTTCGGATTGTTTTTGTAGACGAGGCAGGCGCAGAGACGGTCTTGAAAGGAGAGATACCGCTGCAGGCGGGTGAGGTCATTGATGCTTCAGTGATGAGTAAACGGGCGCTCATGGCATTTTTGGAGGAGCAAGTCGCCGTAGCAAAGGAAAGGGGACTTCTTTTTTCCTTACACCTAAAGGCCACCATGATGAAGGTGTCAGACCCCATTCTTTTCGGGCATGCGGTAAGGGTGTATTTCAAGGATTTAATCGCCAAGCATGGCAGCCGTTTTGATGAGCTAGGAATTGATTTTAACAACGGATTTGGAGACCTGCTCAGCAAGATTGAAGGGATACCTGAGGAGGAGCGGGCGCTGATCGAGGCGGATATTGCGGCGTGTTATGAGTCGGGTCCGGATCTCGCAATGGTTAATTCAGACAAAGGGATTACCAATCTGAATGTGCCGAGTGACGTCATCATTGATGCCTCGATGCCCGCAATGATCCGAAGTTCCGGTCAGATGTGGAACGGAGCGGGCGAACTCCAAGATACCTTGGCGGTGATTCCTGACAGCAGTTATTCCGGAGTATATGAAGCAACCGTCGCGTTCTGTAAGGAGCATGGCGCCTTCGATCCGGTGACGATGGGAACTGTTCCGAATGTTGGATTGATGGCCCAGAAGGCGGAGGAGTATGGCTCGCATGACAAGACTTTTGAAATGTCAGGAGCCGGATTTGTACGGATATTGAGCGATCAGGGAAAAACGCTTTTGGAGCACGAGGTGGAAGAGGGCGACGTCTGGAGGATGTGCCAAGTCAAAGACGGGCCGATTCAGGATTGGGTGAAATTGGCGGTTTCTCGTGCTCGGGCAACGGGTTGGCCAGCGGTGTTTTGGCTCGATAAAACGCGGGCGCATGACGAACAGTTGATCAACAAAGTGAATCTGTATTTGAAGGACCATGATACTGAGGGCTTGGAGTTTCACATCATGGCGCCGGCGGATGCGACGCGTTTTACGTTGGAACGGACAAGGTCCGGAGAGAATACTATCTCAGTAACAGGGAACGTTTTACGGGACTACTTAACTGATTTGTTTCCCATCCTTGAGCTTGGGACAAGTGCCAAGATGCTTTCGATTGTGCCACTGATGAATGGGGGTGGATTATTTGAGACAGGGGCAGGCGGGTCGGCACCAAAGCATGTTCAGTCGTTTGTGGCGCAGAATCATTTACGATGGGATTCGCTAGGGGAGTTTTTGGCGTTGGCGGTTTCGTTGGAGCATTTGGCGGCTGTTCACGGTAACGAGAAGGCGAAAATTTTATCTGCGACGTTAGATGAGGCGACCGCCAAGCTTTTGCTCATGGACAAGTCTCCTTCGCGGAAGTGCGGAGACTTGGACAACCGAGGGAGCCACTATTACTTGGCCCTCTATTGGGCGGAGGCGCTGGCGAGCCAAGAGCAGGACGGGGAGTTGGGAGAGGCTTTTGCCGAGCTTGCGAAGGCGCTGGCTGCGAATGAACAAACAATCGTGGGTGAATTAAACGGCGTACAAGGGGGCGAGGTTGATTTGGGAGGGTATTATCAACCCGACGACGGGAAAGCCGATGCAGCGATGCGGCCTAGTGGGACGCTCAACGGGATTCTTGCCGGGTTTTAGCGTCAGTTCGTGGGGACGAAAGAGTCTTTCGCCTCATCGGTTTGTGGAATGAGCCGACGAAAAAGTGGTGGAGGAGCACGATTTGGCGTCAAGCTGTCGGACCTTGCCTTCTTGCTGCGAGCGCAATAGTGAGTGGTTTTGTCGATCTAAACGGAGTGTAAAAACATACCGCTCGCCGATTTGGTAATCCTCCCGGCTGACGCCTGTTTTGACTGGATACTCATTCGACCATTGGAGGGGACTCCTATCGCACATCGGTCGGGGATTCCGGTGGTGATATTCGCGATCATCGGTCTGTGCTGATGGAGATATGTTGGGAGAGAAGAATAAGAGCGCTTCTGCGATGGTCCGAGAGCGACACTTGACCTGATTCCCAAAAAGTGGACGTGCCAGAAGTGAAGTTCTGCCTCACAATCAGAGAGCAGAACCAATGAAGAGAAGCAGATTCAGCGCAGAGCAGATTATCGGGATCCTCCGCGAGGCGGAGGGTGAGAGCACGGTGAAGGCCGTGGCTGCCAAGCACAACGTGAGTGAGGCGATGCTCTACGCCTGGAACTGGAAGTATGGCGAGATGGACGTCGAGGAGGCGCGGCGTCTGCGAGCGCTCGAGGAGGAGACCGGACGGTTAAAGCGCATCGTCGCGGAGCTCTCCGTGCAGAACCATATCCTCAAGGAGGTGAACGCAAAAAAATGGTGAGCTCGTCGACCAAGCGCTGAGCGGTGAAGTATTCCGTGGAGGAGGGGCTGGGAAGCTCGGCGGCGGCCTGTCGAGCGCTTGGAGTGCCCCGATCGACCTACTACCAGGTCAGCTAAGTCAGCTAGGAGTCCCTGAGATGCAGCAGGAGATTGTCAGGCTCAGCGAAAAGCACCTGCGCTACGGTTATCGGAGGATCACCGCAATGATGAGACGAGGTGGATACGTAATCAACGAGAAGCGAGTTCTACGCATCCGCCGGGAGGGTCGGTTTAAGGTGCGAAAGAAGCAGCGCCGTGCTCGGAGAGTCGGACTTTCCACTGCTCGGCGGAGGAAGGCAACCCTGCGGGGCGAGGTCTGGAGTTGGGACTTCATCACCGACCAGACCGCCAACGGGAGCCAGTTCCGCATCCTGACGATGATCGACGAGTACACCCGCGAGTGTCTCGCCACCCATTGGGGGAGATCCATCGTGGCCATTGACGTCATCACCGTGATCGAGGAAGCGATCGAGCGCCATGGGGCACCGGAGCACATTCGTAGCGCCAATGGGCCCGAGTTCATTGCCTACGCCGTGCAGGACTGGTTGAAGGACCTCGAAATCGAGATCCTCTACATCAAGCCGGGGTCACCGTGGGAGTAGGCCTTCATCGAGAGCTTCCACGACAAGCTGCGTGACGAACTGCTCAACCGTGAG
>JBCDBW010000022.1:0-44541 GCA_039182965.1 Verrucomicrobiota bacterium | reverse complement strand
CTTGCTTATACTCGCGACCTCGGTCATCGACTAAGACCGAATCGACCCGAATGCCACGTTGAACCGTGATCGCAAACTGTGTCTCGAACGACTTAATCATGTCCGGCGTCACCTGGTGATTCTTAAGATGGGTAGGAAGGTAGTCTGCCCAGTAGCCCATCGACTTCTGAAGCGCTGGGCTCGGGTCGATGCTGCATTTAAGTTCCGGAAGCCATGAGACTGTGATTGCACGGTCATCGATCGCGCCAAATAAACGGCGAATCTCGCTCATGATGTAAACGTCATCGACCTGATTCATCCCGCTAACAAAGGAATGAGTGTGGTTGTGCGCCATCGATTTGAGATTCTTGTATTTCACCGCAGAGGATTTTTTGAGGCGAACAAGTTATTATACAACCCTCGTTGAGCAACGGCCCTCAACACACCGCCCGATCAAGGCAAAAGTCAAAAAACACAAATATAGGCTATTCGCAGCAATCTAAAGGTGTATATCATGCAAAAATGCGTTGCTCAACACTTTTTGTTGATTAACATGATTCCTCTCCCCAACATCCTCGAGAAAGCATTTCTCAAAGAACGAGAGACTCGAAAAATTCCACTCCAAAGACGCGCACACTGGCAAAAGTGGGCCCAATATTACATCGATTTCAGCCTCAAATACGGCTATTCTCCCCGCGACCCCACCACTCTCAATCCGTTTCTCGCGAAGCTGGCGACCAAGAATCAAGGTGACTTGAAACAGGTTGAAGCGGCTAAAGCAGTAACCCTCTTGAGAGTCGTCATGCAGCGTTTTCCGGCGCCCCTACCCGAAGGCGAAAGGCATCCAACCCACAAAACAGCGAAAATAGCCGCACAAACCAGCCCGTCTGGTGACTACCCAGTCGATAAGAAATACAAACACCACGTAGCAGAAGCGCCACACAAACTGGAAAAGAGAGTTCAACCCGATCAGGTAGCAACAGGCGCTTCATGGGAAGTCGCTTATCAAAAGCTCACAGATATTCTCGCCGTCAAGCAATTCGCGCTGGCAACACGCCGTAGCTATACCCCCTAGATAAAGCAATTTCAATCCTTCTTAGGCTCGGTGTAAAGAGCCCTCTCGACAGTTAAAAACAAGCTGCCGCCTCTGGTCGCGGCCCGCCCGCAGGCAGTGGACCAGCTCTCGCACCACCAATCCTTGCAGCCCTTTTGCAAGACGCTTCCCCATTATCAGCTCTAACCTTTAAGACCATCCCGGTAAAGCAATCGTTCACTTTTACCCTGCGCCCTGATATGTTCGGCTCGAGATACAGGTCACCGGATTGGAAAATCCCAGACATCCGCGAGGCCTGGCCGCATAGGCACCTAGACGCCGATTGTATTCCTATTCAAACAAGCTGACAGATCCAGGAATACCGTGAAGAAACCGTGAAGCAGAAATTACATCCCCTCTGCCAAAGCTCGTTACCCATTGATGACAAGTGGCACGCCCGGAAGGATTCGAACCCTCAGCCTTCTGATCCGTAGTCAGACGCTATATCCAGTTGAGCTACGGGCGCTTTCCCTTTAATACACGACTCGATGTCACCACTATTCTCGCCAAGGAGCGGCTAAATTGCACGATTTTTCACCCCACGCAAGCCCTTTTCAGTCCTGACGAAAGCGCTTGCGATAGCTCAAAGGGGTCATCCCCGTAACGCGGCGAAAAATCTTCGTGAACTGGCTCTGGTCGTAAAACCCGCTCGCCACCGCGATCTCACCCACACTCTCTGCAGTCTCCACCAACGCACTTTGCGCCGCCTGCACCCGCCGCTTCAACAAATATTCCGTCGGCGACATCTTCAAAACGGCCCGAAAACGACGGTTGAAGTGCGTCGAAGACATATCCGCCAATGCCGCCATGTCTCCCATCGAAATCGCCCCCGTGTAGTGCGCGTCGATATGTCGGATCACCGGCGCCAGTTCTCGAAAGTACGCCTCTTGGTCCTGGGGCGTCGCAATAGGATACATCACCCCCGCAATCCCCAGCACGTCCTTGCCTCGACCAAATAACGGCACTTTCGTCGAAACATACCACTGCGCCCCGCCCCGTCGCGGTGGTACAAGCCAGACTTGACTCGGAATCGCCCTCTTCCCTTCGATCACCCGCCGATCCTCAGCCAAATACGCCTCCGCCAACGCCGGCGGTTGAATCTCTCGATCAGTCCGCCCCAAAATCTCCGCTTCATCCTCCATATCAAAAATGATTCGCAAGACCGCGCCGTTCACCCGCACATACCGACTCTGCGTGTCCTTCGCATAAAAAAAGAGGTCTGGCACATACTCAAACAATTCCATCACGCTCCTCGCATTGGGATGACGGGCAAAAAATCGGGTCTGAAACGCCTCGCCACGCATACGATCACTCATGGGCAAGAAATACAAAAAATCAGGATGATCCTACAAGACTTCATTTCTCTTATCGTATATATAAAGGCCGTTCAATTGAAAGCCGCCCGCCTCCCCACGAGCGTCACGAATGAAGAATCAGTCCATATTTTTTGCGGCCATCCAGCTCGCATTTGCGTCGCTCATCCCTCTCGGTAGCCCCCCTGTCGCAGCCGCTGCCAGCGTGCCCGACGATCATGCCGCATCAATGACCAAGAGTCGCTTGCTCTTCACCAAACACATCCGCCCCCTCTTCATCCGCAGCTGCGTCGAATGCCACGGAGGCGAAAAAATCCGCGGCGGCCTCAATCTCAATACCCGCCAAGACTTACTCGCCGGTGGCGACAACGGCCCCGCCATCATCCCCGGTCACCCCGAGAACAACTTCCTCATCGAAGTCGTCAAGCATACTGAAGAACCTTTCATGCCAAAAGGGGATGCCCCCAAGCTCTCCAATGAGGAAATCAGTCACCTCACCCAGTGGATCGCCACCGGCGCCGCGTACAACGCCCCCCTCCTCGCCGACTCCGAAGCCGCCGACGCCAACGGCCCGATGACCATTACCAATTCCGATCGCAATTTCTGGTCTTTCAAACCTCTCCTCGTGACCAACCCTCCCCAAACAACAAACCAGACGTGGTCCAAATCACCCATCGACCGCTTTATTGCCGCTAGCCTAGAGCACCATGGCCTTGCCCCAAACAGAGAAACCGACCCCCAGACACTTCTCCGACGCCTCCACTTTGACCTTTCAGGCCTGCCACCAACACCAAACGAACTGAAATCTTTTATACGCTTGTTCCATAAAAACCCTTCTAAAGCATTGGAATCAAAAGTTGAGCAGCTGCTCGAAAATCCTCAATTTGGGGAGAAATGGGCCCGTCACTGGCTCGACGTCGCCCGCTTCGCGGAGAGCCATGGCTTCGAGCAGGATTACGATCGACCCTACGCCTACCACTACCGAGACTTCGTCATCCAGGCCCTCAATAAAGACATGCCGTTCGACCAATTCGTCCGCTGGCAGCTCGCAGGAGACGAATTGGCTCCCAACGATCCTCTCGCACTCATGGCCACCGGTTTCTTGGGCGCCGGTGTCTTCCCGACCCAGCTCACAGAGAAGGAATTCGAATCCGCACGCTATGATGAACTCGACGACATGCTCGCCACCACAGGCACCGCCTTTCTCGGTCTCACCATCGGTTGCGCACGCTGCCACGACCACAAATACGATCCCATCCCCGTCGCCGACTACTACCGCCTTCTTTCCACCTTTACCACGACGATCCGAAGCGAAATCCACATCAAGGGCTCTGCCAAAGCAGCTCGCGAGTACCGCAAATCGTGGGACCAAAAACGAATCGCCCTCGAGAACAAAATCAAAGCACGCCCCGCTACCGACTCCGACCTCAAAAAGCTCAAGAAAGAGCTCGCAGAACATCTTGAAGCGAAACCCCCGGAAGGCACTGTCAAAGTCCAGGTCACGAGCGAGGGCTATCCACCCACGAAACACCACGCCGATGGCCGCGGATTCCCTCACTTCTACCCCGAAACCCACCACCTCAATCGCGGTGATGTCGCCCAAAAAGGCGAGGTCGCCACTCAAGGCTTCCTCCAAGTGCTCCTCCGGAACAGCAAAACCGAAGCCCATTGGCAATCGCCGCCGCCGCACAATGCCCGCACTTCCCACCGCCGTGCCGCACTAGCCGACTGGATGACCGATACCAAGAACGGCGCCGGTCACCTCCTCGCGCGCGTGATCGTGAATCGCCTCTGGCACCATCATTTTGGTCAAGGCATCGTCACCACTCCGGGGGACTTTGGTCTTCAGGGTGCCCGCCCGACTCACCCCGAATTGCTGGACTTCCTCGCCAATCAACTCATCGAAAATGGGTGGCGCCTAAAACCCCTCCACAAGCAAATCGTCCTCTCAGCAGCGTATCGGCAAAGTAGCGAATCTCATCCTACACACTCGAAAATCGATCCCAACAACCACTTGCTCTGGCGCTTCACCCCCCGCCGCCTCGAAGCCGAACAAATTCGCGATAGCCTGCTCGCGATAAGCGAGACCCTCGATCTGACAATGTTCGGCCCGGGATCTCTCGACCCCGCCAATCCCCGTCGCAGCATTTACCTCACCATTAAACGCAGCCAGCTGGTCCCCATGATGCAGGTTTTCGACTCACCGGAACCACTGGTCAGCCAAGCAGCTCGTCCCAGCACCACGATCGCACCACAGGCCCTCGTCTTCATGAATAATCCCAGCGTCCGCGACTGGATCGATACCCTCGCCGCCAATCTCCTTAAAATAACCAACGACTCTCCCAATCAAGCCGTCACCAACGCCTACCGCTCAATCCTCAATCGCCCGCCTTCTCCCCAAGAAATCGAGGAGTCTCTCGCCTTCATGGCAAAACAAGCCGCTGATTACGAAAAAAACCAACAGTCCGACTCCGAGAAACTCGCCCTCGGGGATCTCTGCCAAGTCCTCGTATCCCTCAACGAGTTCATCTATCTCAACTAAACGTCAGCCTCCAATCCAACGCCACCCATGAACCTATACAACAGACGCGATTGGCTCCGCAAAGCAGGCAACGGACTGGGTATACTCGGTCTGACCTCCTTGCTCAAGGATGAAGGCCTCCTCGCCGCCGAGGGCTCCCCCAACGCCGACCCACTCCTTCCCAGACAGGCTCACTTCCCCGCCCGCGCAAAATCCGTAATTTGGCTCTTCATTAACGGCGGTCCCAGTCAGGTCGATACCTGGGACTATAAACCCGCCCTTGACAGATACGACGGTAAAGAATTGGAAGGCTTTGACAAAGAAACCGGCTTTTTCTCAAACGCAGTCGGGCCCCTTATGAAGTCTCCCTTCACCTTCACGCCAAGAGGGCAATGTGGGAAAATGGTCTCGTCCCTCTTCCCCAATCTCGGCGCGCACGTCGATAAAATGGCGTTCATCCACTCCGGACACACCGAATCAAACAATCACAGCCCCGCTCTCTTCATGATGAATAGCGGCCTCCCCCGCATGGGCTTCCCCTGCACCGGGTCTTGGGTCACCTACGGCCTTGGATCGGAAAGCCGTAACCTCCCAGCCTTCGTCGTCATGTCCGATCCCCTCGATCGCGGCCTCCCAAAAGGAAGCGCCGCGAACTGGGGCGCCGGCTTCCTCCCCAGCGTCTACCAAGGAACATGGTTCAAACCAAAGGGAGATCCCATCGAAAATCTCCATCCTCCCGCTCACATGTCGGCCACCCAACAACGACGCCAACTCGACTTCCTCAAACACCTGAATCAAAAACACCTCGCCGCACAATCCAGCCATGCGACCGATCTCAATGCCCGCATCGAGAGTTTTGAGCTCGCCTACCGCATGCAGTCCAGCGCCCCTGAGGCCCTCGACATCAATGCTGAACCCCAATACGTCAAGGACCTCTACGGAATCGATCGCACGCACTGCAATCACTTCGCCCGCCAATGCCTCACCGCCCGTCGCATGATCGAACGCGGTGTCCGCTTCGTCCAAATCTACTCCGGTGGCATGGAAAACCAGCGCTCCTGGGACGGTCACAAAGACATCGTCGGGAATCATACCCAGTTTGCCGGAGAAACGGACATCCCCATCGCCGGCCTCCTCACAGACCTCGAACAACGCGGGCTCCTCGACGACACCCTGGTCATCTGGGGCGGTGAGTTCGGGCGCCTCCCCCTGTCCCAGAAAGCAGAAAAACCAGGTCGCGACCACAATCCACACGCCTTTACCACCTGGTTGGCCGGAGGAGGCGTCAAAGGAGGGGTCTCATACGGCGCAACCGACGAAATCGGTCATAAGGCCGTCGTTGATCCCGTCCACGTCAATGACCTCCACGCCACCATCCTTCACCTACTGGGCCTCGATCATAAAAAACTCACCTACAAATACAACGGACGTCGCTTCCGCCTAACCGACGTGGGGGGTAAAGTGCTCCACCCCATCCTCGCCTGACGGAATCCACTCTCTACTTCAGACGCAGAATACTGCAAATCCGCTCGAGGTCTTCGTCCCCATAATACTCGATCTCAATCTTCCCCTTCTTCGCTCCATGGTGCAAACGCACCTTCGTCGCCAAGTGCTTCTGCAAACGCCCCTCCAACGCCTGAACCGCCTGGTCTACCCCGCTCACCATCCGCTTCCTCGCCACCTTGTCACCACTCGGGGCCAGTTTCTCAGAGACCAATCGTTCCGTCTGCCGCACGGTGAGAACTTTCTTCACCACCATCTCAGCAACTAGTTTCTGCTCTTCTTTGGACTTCAAACCCAATATCGCCTTCGCATGCCCCGTCGATATCTGTCCATGTGCCAGCAAATCCTGCACCGGCTTTGCCAAATCGAGCAAGCGCATCGAATTCGCCACCGTTGCCCGATTCTTGCCCACCCGCTTCGCAATGTCCTCCTGCCGCAAGTCAAACTCCCGAGCTAATCGCACATATGCCAACGCCTCCTCAATCGGATCGAGATCCTCGCGCTGCAAATTCTCAATTAACGAAAGCTCCAAAACGTCGCGGTCACTCGCATCCCGCACGATTACCGGGACTTCCGTAAGCTCTAAAAGCGTCGCCGCCCGCCATCGCCGCTCCCCCGCAATCAACTCCAGCTTCCCGTCCACTTCACGAACGATCAGCGGCTGAATCACACCATGCTCACGAATCGATTCCACAAGCTCGTTCAACTGCTCCTCACGGAAGTGCTGTCGCGGCTGAAACGGACTCGCGACGATCCGTGACAATTCCACTGCCCGAATCGTTTCCCCGCTTGCAGGATCCCCCGAGGACAAGGCCGCCGCCGCTTCCTTCGAAGCTTCAACTTCCTCCTTCTGCCTCGAAATTAAGGCACCCAACCCTTTTCCCAACGCCTGTTTCGCCATACCGAAACAATCCTAATGAGATGCAACCCCGGTTGGCAACTCGCGAGGAGCCGCTCAACCTTTTTTATGCTCAGTCCCTGCCCGGAGAACTCCTAGTCGATGATCCGGATGTTCCCTTGCTGCGAGCCTCCCTCAAGCGCCGCACGCTCCATCGCAGCATGTTGCTCATCGGTGCAAGACGAGTCGATCGGCGCGTCTGGCACCCCTTCACTCCGCTCCAACAAACCGTTCTCAATCATCCACGCTTCCACTTCCTCGCCGCTCACATCCGCAAGCATCGTCCCGTTTACCTCCACACATGGCGATAAAGGCTGACCACTACGCTGCTCCATCTCCCAGCGCAACGCCGGATTCTGAATGATGTCCTTCTCCTCAAACTCTAACTCATACTTCCGCATGATTGCCCGCACCCCTTCGCTCCAACCACAGTGCGTCTTCAAATAACAAACAATATTTAGTTTCTCTTCCGTGCTCATCAGGTCTCTCCGTTCTTCGGTATTGGTTAAACGATTGCTCTTCGCAACTAACATAGGCGAAGCACATGCGCGGGCAACCCCGCCTTTGCTCGAGCGTTACGAGGTCCGCTACTCCTTGGATTCTCCAGACTCCTCGCCGGCAGGCTCGTCCGCAGCAGCAGAGGCATCACCCCCACCACCCGATTCGCCCGGCCGCCACTCTTCCGATGCCAAATTGAAGGCCTGCTCCAATCCCACCAGATCCGCACTCGGTCGCAACGCTTCGAACGCTTTCGTCTCACGCTCCAACTCCTCCTCAGAGTATTCCGCCGCCTTGATGGAAAGCCCAATCCGACGCTCCAGACGATCTACTTTGATCACACGCGCTTCCACTTCCTCGCCCACCTTCAAGATATCCTTCACCCGTTCCACATGCTCCTCACTCAACTGAGAAATGTGCACCAGACCGTCGATGTCATCCTCAAGTTGCACAAAAGCACCAAAACTCGCAATCTTCGCAACCGTGCCGTTCACCTTGTCCCCCACCTTGAAGCGGTCGTCGATCAATTCCCACGGATCGGTCTCCAGCTGCTTGATGCCAAGACTGATGCGCTGGTTGGTCTTGTCGATGTCAATCACCACCGCCTCCAAGTCTTCGCCCTTCTTCAAAATCTCACTCGGATGATTGATCTTACGCGTCCAACTCAAGTCGGAAACATGAATCATGCCGTCAATGCCATCCTCCAATTCAACAAAGGCCCCATAGGCCGTCAAATTGCGAACCGTCCCCTTGATGTTTGCGCCCACAGGATAACGAGATTCGATCTCGTCCCAAGGATTGGGCTCCAACTGACGCACACCAAGGGAAATCTTCTGCTCTTCCTTGTTGATCGCCAATACCACCGCTTCCACTTCCTGATCGACTTCCAAAACGTCCGAAGGACGCGTGATCCGCTTCGTCCATGACAACTCGGACACGTGAATCAAACCCTCGACTCCCTCGTCGATGAGGACAAAAGCACCGTAAGGCACCAACTTCGTTACCTTGCCTTTCACTTGCTGACCAACCGGGAACCGATCCTCGATGTTTTCCCAAGGATTCGCTTGCAACTGTTTCAGTCCCAACGACACCCGCTCTTTCTCCTGGTTCACATCCAGAATCTGAACTTCGATCTTCTGACCAATCACCAACACTTCGCTCGGATGATTGATCCGTCCCCAGCTCATGTCCGTGATGTGCAACAAGCCGTCCATCCCGTTCAAATCCACAAATGCTCCGAAATCCGTGAGATTCTTCACGACGCCCTCAACCCTGTCCCCAATCGTGACCGTTTCAAGAAAACGCTGACGCTGCTCCGCACGCTCCGCCTCGATCACTTCCCGGCGACTCAATACAATGTTCTTCCGATCGTCGTTGACCTTGACGATCTTGAACTCATAAATGTTCCCCACATACTCGTTGAGATCTTTCGGAGGAATAATATCGATCTGAGAACCCGGTAGAAAAGCTTCCACTCCCACATTCACCATCAGGCCGCCCTTCACCACCGACTTCACCTTGCCCTTCACCAAGCCTCCGTCATGATACACTTTGACGATCTTGTCCCAGTTCTGCTTGTGCGCCGCCTTTTCCTTTGACAACACCACCATGCCCTCGTCGTTCTCAAGCCGCTCCAACAAAACCTCAATCTTGTCACCCACCGCAATCTCGTCATCCTCAAACTCAGAAGCCGGTATCGCCCCCTCGGACTTATACCCAATATCCACAAGAACAATCTGAGGCTTGATCTCAAGAATGGTGCCGATGACGATCGAGTTTTCCTTAAAACTCCGGAAGCTGTCGTCGATTAGCTTTTCCAGATCGCTCAGGGCGGGGGCAGCGGTTGCAGTGGTCATGATGTCTTGGTTTAGGTTGGTTGTTTGGTTAAGATGGCCATCCGATCGTGTCTCCACTTCACTCTCGCAGACACCGGAGACGCCATCCGCCTGCGAGGAGCGCTAATCTAGGGGCTCCCCGTCCCCGCGCAAGGAATAATTCTCCGTCCAATAAGACAGAAAATCCCCTTGAAAGTGTTCAAAAGAACACTACTCTAAACGCATGTTCTCACCCAAAGGACGCGGCGCTCCCTCCTCACCCCCCAACCGCTTCGAATCGCTCCACATCGAACCCGATCCCAACGCTGCGGAAGACCTCCGAATCGCCGACCCAGATGCCGCCCCACGCCCCCTCAAAACCAATGTCTATCGCGATGATTCCCAAACCGTTATCTCCACCAACAACAGCCCCGACCTCCGCATTGAGGCCAGCCTCAATCCCTACCGCGGCTGCGAACACGGATGCGCCTATTGCTACGCCCGCCCTTACCACGAATACCTGGGCTTCAATGCCGGAATCGACTTCGAGTCCCGCATCATCGTCAAGGAAAACGCACCCGAACTCCTCACCCACGAACTCAACCATCCATCTTGGAAGCCAAAACCGCTCGTCTGCAGCGGCGTCACCGATCCCTACCAACCCGTCGAACGAAAACTCGAAATCACCCGTCGCTGCCTTGAAGTGCTCGCCGCTTTCCGCAACCCAGTCGCCATCATCACGAAAAATCACCTCGTCACCCGCGACGCAGACCTCCTCGGTCACCTCGCACGAGAATACGAAGCCGCCGCTGTCTTCATCTCCATCCCCTCCCTGGATACGAAGCTCTCCACCACGCTCGAACCCCGCGCTTCTTCCCCAAATGCCCGCCTCAAGGCCCTCGAAACCCTCGCCCGCGCCGGCATCCCCGTCGGTGTTTCCCTCGCCCCACGGATTCCCGGACTCAATGATCACGAAACTCCCGCCATCCTCAAAGCCGCTGCCGACCACGGCGCCACTTCCGCATTCTACACCCTCGTTCGCCTTCCCCACGGAGTGAAACAACTCTTCGCCAATTGGCTCGATCGCCACCGGCCCCGCGAAACCAATAAAATCCTCGACCGCATCCGAGAAACGCGGCACGGCAAACTCAACGAATCACGTTTCAACTCTCGCATGCGTGGGAGCGGCACCCTCGCCCAAGAAATCGCCACCCTCTTCAAAATCAGCGCCAAACGCTACCGTCTCCACCAATCCCTTCCCCCGCTCTCTACCGCCGCCTTTCGGCGCCACGACCCTCGACAACCCGAACTCTTCCCAACAGAGCTCTGATCGACCCCGATCCGCTGAAGCAAGACCTCAAATAAACTACCCCGCAAGGACTCGAACCTTGAATAGCTGAACCAAAATCAGCTGTGTTACCAATTACACCACGGGGTAATCGCGCTCCTAATTAATTCCACTCCCGCCAACTTGCAAGCCGATACCGTTTCCCGTCACCCCTTCTTCACCAAGAGACTCTTACCTGTCATCACCTCAGGCTGATCCAACCCAAGCATCTCCAACAAGGTCGGTGCGATATCCGCCAAAATCCCGTTCTTCAGCTCATAGCCATCCGCGTCTTCCGCCACATACCACAAATGCACGAGGTTCGTCGTGTGCGCCGTATGCGGCGAACCATCTTCGTTGATCATAAATTCACAATTGCCGTGATCTGCAGAAATCAAAAGCCTCCCCCCTAAACGCAAGGTCTCCTCCACTACCGCTCTCACGCTCGCATCAATCCGCTCCACCGCCGTAACCGCCGCTTCCACAACCCCCGTGTGACCCACCATGTCCGGGTTCGCAAAGTTCAAGATCACCAAGTCAAAATCCTTCAACCGGTTCACCGTCTCAGCCGTCACTTCCTCCGCACTCATCTCAGGTTGCAGATCATACGTGGCAACCTGCGGAGATGGAACAATCACTCGCTCCTCCCCGTCAAATGGCTTCTCTACCCCCCCATTAAAAAAATAGGTCACATGAGGATATTTCTCCGTCTCAGCAATCCGTAACTGGTGCCTCCCCGCACGCGCCACCACCGCACCCAGAACGTCAACCAATTCCTCCGGAGGATACAACATCGGACAATCGTACGTCTCGTCGTATTCCGTCAGCGTGACGTAATGCACTCGCGGCCAAACCCCACGATCAAAGCCGCCAAACCCTTCCTCCAAAAATGCCCTCGAAAGCTGGCGCGCCCGGTCCGCCCGGAAGTTGAAAAAGATGACCACGTCCTCATCCCTCACGCGTAGGGTGTCGAACTCCGAGAAAACCATCGGCAACAAAAACTCATCAGTCTTGTCTTGCTCATATTTCTCCGCAACTGCGTCCGATGGTAAAACGCCCATGGGCTCTCCCTTCCCGTGAACAATTGCATCCCACGCCAACTTCGTCCGATCCCAGCGCTGATCACGATCCATGGCATAATAGCGCCCCACCACCGTCACGATGCGTGCCCCATACGGACTCAGCCGATCCTCACACTCCGACATCGCTTCCACTCCACTCGTCGGAGACGTGTCACGTCCGTCCGTAATGGCATGTACGTAAATATCTTGGCAACCCGCTTCATGGGCCGCCCCCGCCAATGCAATCAAATGATCTTGGTGACTGTGCACGCCACCGTCCGAAACAAGTCCAATGAAATGCAAACGCCGCCCATCCTTCGCCCGCTTGAACGCCTCCTGAAGCACCTCGTTCGTCCGCAACTCGCCACCCTCAATCGCACGATTTATCCGGGTCAGATCCTGATATACAATCCGCCCCGACCCTAAATTCATATGCCCCACTTCCGAGTTCCCCATCTGCCCCTCCGGTAGGCCCACGTCCTCCCCACTCGCGCTGACCCGACTCAACGGATACTTCTCGAACAGTTCCTCGTGAAAGGGTGTCTCCGCCAGCAGAGTCGCATTCCCATCCTTCTTCGCCGTCGCCTCGCCCCCGGGGTTCTCTCCCCAGCCGTCACGAATAATGAAAACTACCGGTTTGCCCATGACGCGAAAGAAATCATGCAGGTTCCCCCTCTTTGCAAGCACAAGCACCAAAAAAAGAGGGACTTCACGCCGTCGTCCCAACAAAACCCAAGGCCCTCGCATGCCGCGAAACCACACTCTCCCTCCCTTCCTCCAACGCTACCCGCCCCTCGTCCAACAAGATCACGCGACTGCCCATTTCCATCCCCACCCGCAAATCCCGCGTCGCATAGATCATCCCAATCCCCATCTTCTCCCGAAGCTTCTCAAGCAATTCCAAAACATCCGCCTGCCCCGAAACATCCAACCGCCTCGTCGGATCGTCCGCTAACAACAATCGCGGAAACGTGCAAAACGCCATCGCCACACCCAAGCGCACCCGCGAAAAAATATCCAACGCCCCCGCTCTCAACCGTAACCGCACCTCAGGCTCCGCAATACCCGCCTGATGGAGCCAATACACACTCTCTTCCCGCCAGTCACGCACTTCCGGTCGATGCCGTCGCATCAAAGCCGCCATCTGCTCCCCCACCGGCACTGCCGGATGCATCAGTGCTTCCGGATCACCCGGTAAATAAGAAATCTGCCCGCCCCGTATCCTTCGCAGGCGCCCCCGCCGGCATCGCAACAAGTTGTGCTCATAACCTCGCAAATGAACATGCCCGGCATATCGCTGCCCCGTCCCTAAACGCGTCATCCCCTCAAGCAAGACCGTCTTCCCGCTCCCGGCATGTCCCACTACCGATACCGTTTCCCCGTCCTCCATCCGAAAACTCACATCATCCAGTAAAAGTCGTCGCCCCCGACCCCAGATCGATAACTCTTTTACCTCTAACAAAACGTCTTCCTTCATCAAAGATGCTCCACGTCTATGGCATACCGCCGCCCCCCTTCAGAACCAACGCCACTCCGTCGCGAGTATCTTCGTCGATTGCTTCAATCGATATCTCACCAAGTCTCCCAACAAACGCCATATGAAACACATACCCATCAAGACTACGCCCGGATAAAACATCAGCCAGGGTGCATCCACGATATACGGCTGCACTTCCCCCATCAAGGTCCCCAAAGTCCATAGATCGTCCCCTTCGCCGCCACCGCTCACGAAACTGAATGCCGATTCCACTAACAATAAGGCCGGTATCGCCGCCAGTGAACCAGCCAAGGCAACGAGTGCCGCCCGAGAAAGCAACACTTCGGGCCAAAGCTGCGATCGAGGTACACCACACGCCACCGCCGCGCGGTAATGCGGTTCGTCCTCTACCTGCAACAAGGCATCAGCCACCATCAACCCGATAAACAAGGTCCCCACCGCCCCCATCGCCAGCATTACCCCCCAAGGACCCCCCCCAAAACCAACCGCCAGCACCGATACCAACAGAAATCCAGGTATCCCAACGAGCAAAGCCGATTTCAGCCCCGCCAAGGCACGCACCGGCCTAGGCAATTGCATCATCAAGATCCCAATCCCTCCACCCGCAATAAAAATCACCAACCAACCCGTCAACGCCACCAGCATCGAACCAAATGCACCCACAATGACCCGCGCAAGCCAGTCCGTCCCCAACTCATCTGCCCCCCAAACTGGCCCGCGTGCTTCGGGTGCGGCAAAGGCAAGCTCCGGCGATACGTGGACCGCCTGGGAAAAATACCCCTCCCGCCCGATCCAAATGCTCACTAAAGCTAACATTATGATAACAAGCAACGCTAGAATCAAGGCAACCCAATGCTTCGTGACAAAACACCATAGAATTCCTCTGCCTTGACGCCATGCCGCATACCAGTAGTTGTCGATCACCTCCTCTTCTCCTTCTCCCCCTCTGGACATCAGAAACTAGGCCGCCTCCCTCGGCTCCCCAACAGATCAATCAACTCAATCAGAAAACGCAATACGACCGTTGCCAATCCCGCCGCCAATGCCACCAATAACACTCCCGATACATCCCCCTCCCGTATCGCCGCACCCGCATAAGATCCCAACCCCGGAAAATACCAAGCCCACTCAACCGCCACCGATAGTCCCACCACCACCGGTAGCATCTCCCCCGCGACTCCCGCCAGCGTCATCCCCGATGCCGGAAGCGCATACTCCGCCACGCGCTGACGATAACCCATTCCGCGAGCTTTCAATACCGCCATCGCCGCATGCTCGCTTGCCTCGAGTAGACTCCGCCGAACCCTCCCCGCCACCAAGCCCGCTCCCGTCAGCCCCACCACCCCGGCAGGTACCATTACCTGCCACCAACCCGGCCACCATCCCCGTCCACCCGCATCTGCCAGCACCGGTAGAGCCAAAACGTTCCCAAGTGAATACACCCCCATCGCCGCCAACCAAAACGCCGGGATCGCCACCACCACCGCCACGAAAAACGAAGCCAAGCCCGCCAACCACCCCCAACGCCGCTCGCCCCACCAACACCCGAGTGGAATCCCCAATCCCACGCTCAATACCAATGCCATCCCATACAACGCCAAAGACGCCGGGATCCGCTCGCCAATGACCCGCATCGCCGAACCATCCCAACCCAGCCAAAAACTCCCGCCCGCCCGCCAATCTCCCCACATCGTCACTCCCTTCAAAAAAAGACAAATTAAAACAACACCCACCGTCATCGCCATCGCCCGAACAAATAAGCCCGCTAGCCGCTCTGTCACCGTGCCCTTCCTTTCATGACTCTTTTACCCACCACGGAATCGATCGATCGACTCCCTCGACTCGCTCCGCTCCTCCCAGAGGTCGTTTCACTCGGCGCCCTTCCCCCACAGCCCGCGAAATCGCGATCTCCCCTCGCCGCAAAATACGCTCCCCCGGTCGACCATATAAAACAGTGAACAGCTGCTCGTCGTCCAGACGTTCCAATACGATCGACGCCGATTTCAATCGCTCTTCATCGCCTCTCGCCACAGCAACCGCTTCCCACGCATCTCCTAGCCCCCCTTCACCACGTGGATACTCCTGCATCGCCCGTCCTAACAGTTGCCCTAAATCCGATGTTCGAAAATCAGCCCAGTCCATGGACGGCCGATGGGAAACCACCACGCCGTGATACTCTGATTGGAAAAGATCGCTCACCTCAAGGTCATCGCTACTGACAACTTCCACCTCCATGCGAATTCCCAGGGCCCGCACCGCTTCCCGCACAAAGGCCGCCGCCTCAAAGTCGCCCTCGTCCAAAACCGCCACCCGCAAAACCAACTCCTCACCGTCATCATCGATCGCAAACCCACCCGCTTCCCCCTTGGTCCAACCAGCCGACGCTAGACCTTCCCTCGCCGCCGCGATGTCAAAACCTCCCGCAACACCTTCCACCGAACTATAGTCACTCTGCGGATGGAACACCCCGCGGAAAGCCATGCCGCGCCCCCCGAGAGTCGCGGCCAACCGCTCCCCGTCCACCAGCTGGCCTACCGCACGCCGCACGTCCGCCTCGTCCGTCGGACTGATAGCACTGTTCCAGAAAATCACCGCCTCTTCAGAAGGCCGCGTCCCATAAATCGCAAATCTCTCGTCGCGCGAAACCAAAACCGCTTCAGGATACTCCAAAAGGTAACTGTCGATCTCCCCGCGAATCATCCTTAGTCGACGCTCCACACCGTCCGGCATCACCACCATTCGCATGACTTCCGTCTCCGGCGCTCCCAAAAAATACCCCTCGTTCCTCACAAGCTCCACCACGCCCGTTTCCCAAGAACCCAATCGAAAAGGCCCCGTTCCAACTGGCGCCCGACCAAATCCCGATGCCCAAGCCTCCGCTCCCTCTCCCTCCAATAAATGCACCGGCAAAATGGGCAGATTTGCCCACGCCTCCAAATACAACGCGTCCAAATCCCGATAGACGACCCGAACCCGCACATCATCCACCGCTTGCACAAACAACACCGAAGCAAACGCACGTCGCACTTCCCGGTTCCAAGGCTGTCGACGCGACCACTCAAATGAAAAAAGAACATCCGCTGACGTAAACGGATTTCCGTCATGCCAAAAAACACTTTCCTCCAACGTGAATACCAATTCCGGTTCCACCAAGTAGTCCAACTCCCCTTCCAAACGAAAACTCGCACCCAACTTCGGGTTGGCTTCATGGTAATTCCGAAACTCGCGCAGAAAATCATCCTCGTCGCCCACCAACGCTAACTCATAGCTGCTCTCGCCCCCAAACCACTCCCTCCTTACCTGCCCCGCTTCCACCGCCCCACGGATAAAATCACGATAAGAAGCGGTCGCATTCTGGAAAACCCGCACTCTGAACAATCTCACCGGCTCCAAAGTATCCCCATCGAATACTCCATAGACTCGTGCGGGATCCGACGCCTCATGCCCGCGAAATTGCACACGCACTTCATCTCCCGCACGCCCCACCGCAGACACCCCCCACTCCAGCCATTCCTTCTCGCTCTCGAGCAAAATCGCTTCTCCCACTTTCGCAGCCGCCTCGGACTTGAAATAGTAGTGTACCGTCTGTGCCGGATCCCACGACTTCGCCAATGCAGGCTGCAACTGAAACGAGTCGTCCCGCTCGAGCAATGCATTGAAAATGATCCCCTCTATGGTCTCCACTGCCCAATCCCCTTTTTCAAAAGGATTAATCACTCCGGGCTCCTCTCTCACCGCAAATACAATCTCCTCACGATCCCCCGGTTTCCCTGTGTCCCGCATCTCAAAATATGCCCACCCATACCCCGCCGCTATCAGAATAGGAATGAGGGAGAGCACCACCCGTCGCAAATAAATCACCCCCAAAACTGGCGAATATATGAATCGTTTGCAAGCGGTCGAACAGCTCCAATCAAGCCACCCCAAACACGAAGCCAGACGCTTGCGGCCTCCCAAACTCCCCGTTGTCGGGAGCTCCCATCTTGCCTCCCCCGGATTTCATTACCAATTCGTCATGAATATTCCTCCCACCCCATCCGTTCAACCATTGGACCGATACCTTTTACCCAATCCAAAAGAGGTTTACTTTCTATTCGACTGAATCACAATTCTCCAACTCATGACCCGTCCTTTCCAAAAATCAATCTTCACATGGCTCGCTGCCGCCGCTATTACCCCGATTGCCTTGGCCCAAGAAGACTCCCCGCCTCTCGAACAAGTCGACGATTTTCAAGAAATCGCCGCTAAGTTCAACAATATCCTCACGCTCCCTGAATTTCCTCAGTCGGAAGCCGACATCAACGCCGTCACCGAGGAGATCATCGCCCGCGCCAATCGGACGGGAGACGCAGTCGCCGGGGTCAAAGCAGAAGACGCCACTTTTGCCAATACCATCGGAAAGCTCGACCACCTCGCCCAAATCATCCAAAACCAACTCTCTCCCGTGGTAATCGTGGAGAACACTTCTACTGATCCCGCCCTTCGCAAAGCCGCAACTGACGCAATCAAGAAATTCGAAGAGTTCAGCGTCGGCTTCTCCTACCGCGACGACGTTTACCAAGCCGTCAAAGGATACGCCGCCACCGATCCCGACTTGGAAGGAGAACAAAAGAAACTGCTTGAAGAAACCATGCGCGACTACCGCCGCAAGGGCTTTGACCTTTCCCCGGAAAAACGAACAAATGTTGAGGAGCTCCAAAAAAAACTCTCCAAGCTCAGCACGGACTTTTCAGTCAATATTCGGGAGTACAAAGCACCCGTCACCTTCACCATGGGTGAGTTGAAAGGGCTCCCCGAATCCTTCCTCGAAGACGACGAACTCAAAACCGGCGAAGACGAATACACGCTGAATGCCAACGTGACTTTCCAGTATCTGAAAGTCATCGAACTCGCCGAGTCCGAAGAAGCACGTAAACGCATGATGGCTGCTCGCAGTAAACTTGCGATGGAAGCCAATATCCCTCTCCTCGAAGAAATTGTCGCCCTCCGTGACGAAATTGCCCAGGAACTCGGATACAAAACATGGGCCGATTACCGCACCGAAACCCGTATGGCCAAAAACGAAGCCACCGTCCGCTCTTTCCTCGATGAACTGAAAGTCGGCCTGACGCCCAAGTGGGAAGAGGAACTCAATATCTTCCAGAAAATGAAAGCCGAAGATACCGGTGATCCCGAAGCCGTCATCAACGCGTGGGACCTTTACTACTACCGCGAGAAATATCGTCGCGAACAATTTGACGTCGATAGCGAAGCACTTCGCGTCTATTTCCCCTATCAGGAATGCCTCGAGGGCATGTTCGGCATCTATCAAGACGTCTTCGGCATCAAAATTCAGCAAATCGACAATCCCAACCCCTGGGCCGAAGGCGTGACCCTCTGGGTCGTATCCGACGAAGAATCAGATGAACCACTTGGACTCTTTTTCCTCGATATGTTCCCCCGCGACGGGAAATTCAACCACTTCGCACAATTCTCCATCATCAAAGCCGGGCAAATTCCCGATGGAGACTACCAGCGTCCCACCGTCGCCCTCATCTGCAATTTCCCCCCGCCCGGCGAAGACGCCCCCTCACTCCTCTCAACCGACGAAGTCGAAACGCTCTTCCACGAGTTCGGCCACGTCCTCCACTCGATCCTCACTCGCGCCGAATACGCATCGTTCTCAGGAACCAGCGTTCCGCGCGACTTTGTCGAAGCACCCTCACAAATGCTCGAATACTGGGTGCGAGATAAAACAGTCCTCGACCTCTTCGCCGCCGACTACCGCGATGAATCTAAAAAAATCCCTCAGAAAGTCCTCGATAACATGGAGGCCGCTCGCCTCGCCACCATCGCATCCCACTACCGCCGCCAAATAGGCTACGCCAATACGGATCTCGCCCTCCACGGAGCCAAAGAAGACGATTTCAATGTTGCCGATTCGACAAATGCCGCCATGACCGACGCTTTCCTCCCTCCCCCAGAAGGCACCGCCTACGTGGCGGGATTCGGCCATATGATGGGCTACGACGCCGGCTACTACGGCTACGCGTGGGCTGATACCATCGCCGCTGACCTCGCTTCCATCTTCGAAGCATCGGACGACAGATACCTCGACAAAGATATTGGCCGCAAACTTCGAAGCGAAATCTTCGAGCCCGGCGACTCACGTGACGTGGAAGAATCCGTCGAGGCTTTCCTCGGTCGACCACGCTCCCTCGACGCCTTTCTCCAGAACCTCGGCATAGAATCAAATAACTAGTGTTCCCCTTCCTCGACAAATCAGGCGCTTCATCCGTTCTCGGCGCCATCATTGCGCTTGCCGCCATCGCACTCTCGATGACCACTGGTTGCTCACGCCCCGACCGCGTCGAACAAGCCACCAAGGACAAGATCCTCCTCCTTGGAAACGGTGCCGAGCCTAGGGCTCTCGACCCACATCTCACCAGTTCAGTGGGCGACTCCAATATTGCCCGCGCTCTCTTCGAAGGCCTCGTCACTTACCACCCGTCGGACGATTCCAAGCACGAACCAGGCGTCGCAAAAAGCTGGGAACCCAACGAAGACTATACAGAGTGGACCTTCTATCTTCGCGAAGATGCCAAGTGGTCGAACGGCGACCCCGTCACCGCGCACGACTTCGTCTACGCCTATAACCGCATTCTCCACCCCGAAATGGGCTCTCCCTACGCGTCCATGCTCTACATTCTCAAAAACGCCAAGGAATTCAATATGGAAGAGATCGACGATTTCTCCCAGGTCGGCGTTGAAGCCGTGGACGACCACACGCTGAAACTCTCGCTAAACGCAATGATTCCCTACCTCCCCGATGTCGTCAAACACACTACCTGGTATCCCATCCACCAAGATACCATCGAAGAATTCGGCTCCATGACCGACCAGTTCACGCTCTGGCAGCGACCCGGCAACCACGTCGGTAACGGCGCATTCAAACTCGACGATTGGCGGATCAATGCCTACGTCGAAGTCAGCAAAAATCCGGAATACTGGGACGCCGAAAACGTCAAACTCAACGGCATCGTCTTCTACCCCATCGACAACATCTACAGCGAAGAACGGGCCTTCCGGGACGGCCTCCTACACTACACATACGTGCTCCCCGATAGCCTCATCCCCACGTACCGCGACCGAGACTCCCCGTTCTTCGAATCCGCCCCCTACTTGGGCACCTATTTCTTCCGCTGCAACACCACCCGGGAACCACTCGACAACAAATACTTCCGCCGCGCCCTCGCCTTCGCCATCGATCGCAAAAAAATCGTCGATTTCGTCACCCAAGGCGGCCAAATCCCCGCCTACGGTTTCACCTGCCCTGTCGAAGGCGGCTATGATCCACCCCACGAAATCTCATTTGATCCGGAGAAAGCCCGCGAATACCTGAAAGAAGCCGGCTATGAAAGCGGCAAGGATGTCCCGCCTTTTTCCGTGATTATCAATACGTCCGAAAGCCACAAGGCCATCGCTGTCGCCATCCAGGACATGTGGAAAACTCATCTGGGGCTGGAAAACGTTACCATCAACAACCAGGAATGGAAAGTCTTCCAGCAAACGCTCAAAGATATGAAATACGACGTCGCCCGCTCGGGTTGGATCGGCGATTTCATCGATCCCACCACTTTCCTCGATCTCATGCGTTCAGACGATACCAACAATGAAACCGGTTGGAAAAATCCCGAATATGACCGGCTCGTCCAAGCCGCAAAAAATACGCGGGACCTTACCCTCCGCGATCAAAAACTCGCCGAAGCCGAACAAATCCTCCTCGATGAAATGCCTGTCATCCCCATTTATTGGTATGCCCGCGTCTTCCTCCTCCATCCCGACGTCGTAAATTGGAACCCCCTTCTCCTCGACAACCATAACTACAAACACATCGACCTCGTCCCCTCCTCGCCAGCTTCTTCCGCGGCTTCTCCATCTTCTTCTTCCCCCAACTCCAATTCGTAAGCCCACTATCTTTGCTCTTGGCTCTCATCAAACCGTGATCGCGACTACCAACTACTCTCCAACTCCTCTTCCCACTTCCTCCCCTGAATCCCGCCCCAAGTGCTTGCGAAACCAAGCTAGACGACTTACACCCTATGCGCACAACGCGTTAAGGTGAGAGGGGACCACGCCCAAAACGCCCTCCGTCTCGCCAAGCATTTAGCACTCACTGCGCAGCACCCAGTAAATGTCGAACTTCCGCTACATTCTTTCCCGCCTAGGACAATCGGTCTTCGCACTGTTCTGCATCATCACTATCACCTTCTTCCTCATCCGCCTCGCCCCTGGCGGCCCCTTCCTCGACGAAAAGGCCATCCCCGAGCATCTCGTCGCTCGCATGAACGCCTACTACGGCCTCGATAAACCCCTCTTCGTCCAATACGTCAAGTACCTCGGTAACTTCGTCCAAGGCGACCTCGGCCCCTCACTGGGAAACAAAGGCTTCACCGTCAATGAAGTCATCGCCCAAAGCTGGCCCATCTCTGCCACCATCGGCTTCGCTGGACTCTTCATCGCCCTAGCACTCGGAATCCCCATTGGGGTCTACGCCGCCGCCCACCGCAATACCCGTACCGACTACACCCTCATGTCCGCCGCCATGATCGGCATCTGCCTTCCCACCTTCGTCATCGGCCCCCTCCTCGGTCTCTTTCTCGGCATCAAACTCGACTGGTTCGATGTCGCAGGATGGAAAGGATCCAACGCCTGGATCCTCGCCTCCCTCACCCTCGGCCTCTTCTACGCCGCCTACATCGCCCGCCTCACCCGCGGCAGCATGCTCGACATGCTCAATCAAGACTTCGTCCGAACCGCCAAAGCCAAGGGCGTTTCGGAAAATGTCATCCTCTTCAAACACGCCTTCCGAGGTGGCATCACTCCCGTCGTCGCGTATCTCGGCCCCGCCCTCTCTTCTCTCATCGGCGGCTCCTTCGTCGTCGAAAGCATCTTCGCTCTCCCCGGACTCGGCCAACACTTCATTAAAGCCGCTACCAACCGAGACTATACCCTCATCCTCGGCACCGTTACAGTCTTCGCCGTTCTCATCCTCATCATGAATTTCATCGTCGACCTCGCCCAAACCTGGCTCGACCCCAGACGACGACTCAAAGCATGACCACCGCCGACGCCGCACTCAATTCACACATCGAAATCGAACGAGGCTCATCGCTCGGCCGCGACGCATGGCACCGTCTCCAGAAGAACAAGCTCGCCATGTTCAGTCTCTGGTTCTTCGTGTTCATGGTCATTATCTGCTTCCTCGGACCACTTCTCCCAATTGTCGCCGATCCAAACAAAACCTACCCCGAACTCAAATCTCTCACCGCATTCTCCTCAGGCACCGCCAAGGACGGCACGAACGTGTTCTACCTCCTCGGCAGCGACAATCTAGGACGAGATATCTTTTCCCGCATCCTCCACGGCGGACGCGTCTCCCTCGCCGTCGGTTTCCTTGCCACCGCCGTCTCCCTCACCATCGGGGTGATCTATGGAGCCCTCTCCGGCTTCGTCGGCGGGCGCACCGACGCGGCCATGATGCGCCTCGTCGATATCCTATACGCCCTCCCCTTCATGATCATCGTGATCATCCTCACCACCTTCTTCGGCAACAAACTCTGGCTCCTCTTCGTCTGCATCGGCGCCGTCGAATGGCTCACCATGGCGCGAATCGTCCGCGGACAAGTCCTCTCCCTCAAAGGACAGGAGTTCGTCGAAGCCGCCCGCAGCCTCGGCCTCAAAAATGGCCCCATCATCTTCCGCCACCTCATCCCGAATACCGTCGGCCCCGTCATCGTTTACACCACGCTCACCGTCCCCGCCGTCATGCGCCTCGAGGCCATCCTTTCCTTCCTTGGCCTCGGCGTCCAACCCCCCAATGCCTCTTGGGGCTCCCTCATAAAAGAAGGCGCCGACCGCATGGTCAGCGATCCCTCCCTCCTCATCTACCCCTCCCTCTTCTTTGCCGCCACCCTCTTCTGCCTCAATTTCCTCGGCGACGGCCTCCGCGACGCGCTCGACCCCAAAACGTCGAAAGACTAATCCCAACCGGAGGACCGATTGTCAATCCGTCCCCCTGGACTACCGAATACAGTTCAGCGTCAAACCTCTCTGCTGATTTCCTATAACACAACATCACATCTCCACCTTCGGCACTAAACGTACGCTCAAATCTTCAACTTCGAAGTAGTCCCACTTCGGGAACGTCCCCATCCCCGCCACAATACTCGACGGAAACATCTCAATCCGATTGTTCATATCACGCACGTTCGCGTTGAAAAATCGCCGCGCCGCCTGAATTCGGTCCTCAGTATTCACCAGCTCCTCCTGCAACTGCAGAAAATTTCGGTCCGCCTTTAGTTCTGGATACCCTTCCGCCAAAGCAAATAACTTCCCCACGCCACGCACCAGTTCCGTCTCATCCCGCCCCTGCGCCGCCACACTGTCATGGGGCGCCTCCGCCCGATTCCGCGCCTCCACCACCGCCGTGAACACCGACTCCTCATGCTTGGCATACGCCTTCACCGTCTCCACAAGGTTCGGAATTAAATTGTGCCGCCGCTTCAACTCCGTGTCGATGTCCGACCACGATTCCTTGCAGTGATTCCGCAATCGCACCAGTCCGTTATACGTCCCAATCACCCATAGAAGGGGCACAAACAAGACCACGACTATGATCAATAGCTCAGGCATGAGGGCGACTGGCGCGCTCCTTCGCGTGTTCCGGCATCGCGTTCAAAAAACCCGATACAAGCTGAAAGGCCTGCTCAAATTCCGCAAGCTCAAACACCCGCCCTTGCCCCAGGCACAACAAATATTCCCCGTCACTCTCAAACGAGAATCCCTTCACCCGCAGCAAGGCCTCAATCACTTTCCCGTTGATCACATCATAAGCCCAGCGCTTGTCCGGACTGCTCACATAATAACTCCGGCTGAACTCCGCCGACTCAAAATCAATATCATCCCATCCGAACGCCGCCTTCATCTTGTCGAACATCCCCTCCCGACGCACCATGATCGGACGAATTGGAAAACCGGGATCCACCAAGACACCGGAGAATCGATGCGTCCTTGTCCGCGTCCGCCCCTTCGAATCCCGCGACTTTGTTACGTAATGATAGTCAAACATGGTCGTCTCAAAACCCTCCAATTGCCCCGTAATCAAGTTATAGGCATACCGGCGCTGTCCCCGTCGAAAGCAATCAAACCCTGGATACTCTGCATCAAACCCACGTAACTTGTCCGAATGAAAATACAAATTCCGCTCCGTCGCCCACGCCTGCATCGCCGCCACGCGAGCCTGCGCCTTCTTGTGCGATTGAATGGCCCCCCAAATCACAAAGGCGATCACAAGCGGTATGATGATTATAAAAAGTTCCATCGAATAATTGCCTCCCCTTTGCCCGTCACAGTAGAGGATTCAGATTGAGAGCTCGATTACAATAAGTCCTCGCAATTAGAACTCACATTTTCCAACCTCTCTCCCGAGGACCCCTGAAAACTGTTCTCTTCTGCCGTTTCATGGCATATTCCTGAAACCCATGCCCATCCTCGAAGTCACCGACCTACGCACCCACTTTCACACCCGCAATGGCGTCGTCCGCGCCGTCGACGGCATTTCCTACGCCCTCGAGAAAGGAGAAACCATCGGCATCGTAGGCGAATCCGGCTCCGGAAAATCCGTCAGTTGCTACTCGATGCTCGGACTGATCCCCATGCCTCCCGGTCGAATCGAAGGCGGCACCGCCACCTTCGATGGCATCGACCTCCTGAAGGCCAGCGAAACCGATCTCCGCGCCATCCGCGGGGGAAGGATCGCCATGATCTTTCAGGACCCCATGACCTCTCTCAATCCCTATCTCCGCATCTCCACTCAACTGATCGAACCTCTCCTCCTCCACCAAAGCATCTCCAAATCCCAAGCTCTCAAACTCGCCATCGAAGAATTAGCCAACGTGGGCATCCCCAATCCCCAACAGCGCATCCACAGCTACCCTCACGAATTCTCCGGGGGAATGCGTCAGCGCGTGATGATCGCCATGGCTCTCATCACTCGCCCGGAAATCCTCATCGCTGACGAACCAACCACCGCGCTTGATGTTACCGTCCAAAAGCAGGTCCTCGACCTGATTAAAGAACGCCAAAAAGCCCTCGGAACCGCCGTCATCCTCATCACGCACGACCTCGCAGTCGTATCAGGATTCTGCGACCGCGTCCACGTCATGTATGCCGGCCAATTCGTGGAAAGTGCCTCCACACGAGATCTCTTCCATCAACCACTACATGCCTATACCCGCGCCCTCCAACGCTCGATCCCTGCCACCCAAGTAAAGGGCAAACCCCTTTACACCATTCCTGGCATGCCCCCCTCCCTCTCCGATGTCATCCCAGGCTGCGCCTTCGGCCCGCGCTGCAAAACCACCAACCACGACCAGTGCCTCAAAGACCATCGCCCCCTCTTCGTTGAGAAGTCTCCAAGCCACTTCGTTCAAGACTGCCCCGGTTGCCTCGGCCCCATGCCATAATCCACTTAGCCGCTTCGCTTTCCATCCCATGCCCTTTCTCGAACTTAAAGACCTCAAAACGTATTTCCCCGGTTCCAAGGGCCTGTTTCAAAAACACGCCGAACCCATTCGCGCTGTCGACGGCGTATCCCTCTCCCTCGAAAAAGGCGAAATTCTAGGCCTCGTCGGCGAGTCCGGCTGCGGCAAATCGACGCTCTCCCGCACCGTTATGCAGCTCCTCCCGCCCACCGATGGTGCGGTTATTCTCGAAGGTCGAAACCTCGCACACCTCCCTCCGGAGGCAGTCCGCGCCGAGCGTGTAAACTTCCAAATGATCTTCCAGGATCCCTACGCCTCCCTCAACCCACGCATGACGGTTTCTTCTACACTCGGTGAAGCCATCCGACGCCGCCACGAACTCTCCGGTGATCCCCTGAACCAACGCATCGCTGACCTCATGACCAGGGTCGGCCTCGATCCGCGATACATGAAAAAATATCCGCACGAATTCTCTGGCGGGCAACGCCAGCGCATCGCTATCGCGCGTGCCCTCGCCACGGAACCAAAACTCGTGATCGCCGATGAACCAGTGTCCGCCCTCGACGTTTCCATCCAATCCCAAATCCTGAATCTGCTGCTCAAATTGGTTCAGGAACTCGAACTCACTATGATCTTTATCTCCCACGACCTATCTGTCGTTCGGTATATCGCCGATCGCATTGCCGTAATGTTCGACGGAAAAATCGTCGAGCTCGGCGAAGCCGATAGTCTCTTCGAAAACCCCCAACACGAATACACAAAAAAACTCCTGAGCGCCATACCCTTCGTTGAAACCTGAACACGATCCCTTCAGGGCAAAAGATGTCCCCCGCCCAAGTTCAATTCATTGCCCGCCTTACCCAACACCACTTCGATACTCCGCTTCACCAAATCTCCCATGCCCTCGCAAGCCTCGAACGCATCCGTCTCGTAATGCCTGCCCAGCTCTTCCCGAAGCCGCGCCGTCTTCTCCGGAGTTGAACAATTGTCAGCACATAGACAACGCAACAACGCACTCAAACGTTCCCGCTCCACGCGTGCCCGCCGAAACAAAAGGTTCCTCTCCTCATGCTGATACTGCTGAATGGTCGGATAATTCAATAACTCGACACACAATTTCACCACCGGCTGATTCTCTTCAAAATACTGCGGCAAATACATTTTGACACTCCCCTCCCAGCTCTGCTGATCAAAGTCAATCGCCCGCACTCGATACTGCGTTTCCTCAAAGTCCGGAGTCATGTCGACAACATAATTGTAGCTGCGCATATCGCCCAACAATCGCGCAAAACATCGCTCGTTGAACTTCACAAACTCCTTCGCAATCCGAACCTCACTCAATTCCCTCTTGTCAAGATAGTCACCGATGAACACATCCCCCGGTATCCCCGCTATATGTTCCTCAATCAGCGTCGCCCGATTCACAAGGTAGTTGATGCGGACCGGAGACAAGATGTGCTCTAATTCCAAACCATACAACCGTGACGCATCGGCAATCTTCACGTAAAAGTGATCATAATTGTCGTTGAACTGATTCACGATCCGAATACGAAAAGGCTGCGAGTTTCCAAATTCACAAAAGTCAACCCGCTCCACATACAGGTGATCAACCACTTGCGTGTGCCCCAATTTCAATTGCGCATATTTGCTGGTTAGCTTCTCGTTCAGCTCCTTTAAAATAAAAGGATCGTAAGTTACCGTCCGCCAGAGCGTGTCATTTCCCTCCTTGTCAAATAAAGGAAATGAATGCCCAAACGACCGCAGACGCTCATAAATCGGATCCGATTCAAATGTCCGTCCATAACGCTCCAAATAGAGGAGAAATCCATCCGAGATCGGACAGAAATCCTTCTTCTTTAATTTATGCTCCATCCTGCTGACGAATCATCCATGCTACCCCATCCGCGCTGCTAGCTCCAACGCCAATCACTAGTCTTTCGCTTGGAAAATCCTTGTGACCCCCAAAAAGAACGGGCTATGGTATCAACATCAGGGTCGCCTTCCGGAATTTCCAAACCCCCCCGGCAATTCGCCGGATTTCGACCAAATCAAAAAATACGGAAGAAACCATGGATTCAGAACAGGAAATTGAACTCGATGTTACCGACCTCCAAGCCGTCCTTCAGACAATCGCCGATGGCATGAAGGACATCGCAGAGCGCCTCGATCGAATCGAAGGCCTCGTAGTTAATGATCATGAGAGGATCGTGGAAATCGAATCCCACTCTCAAGAAGATCACAAAAAACTCGAAGACCTCGAGCGAACCGGTCGGATCACCGTTCGACCACTGGGAATCTAGGCCGCCCTCCTCCCGCGCGCCCTAGTCCTCCTGCTCCTCCGCCCAATCGGCGGCGGCCTTCACGATTTCATAAAAGCCTCTTGGCTCCAGGCTCGCACCGCCCACGAGTCCCCCATCCACATCCTCTTGAGAAATCAACTCGGCCATGTTGTTCGGTTTCACACTCCCTCCATACTGAATGCGCACCTTACCCGCCGTGTCCGGCGAAAATAATTCACCAACCACTCCACGAATAAAAGCATGAGCCTCTTGCGCTTGCTCCGGCGTCGCCGTCCGCCCCGTCCCAATCGCCCATACCGGCTCATATGCCACCACCGTCTCCGCCATTCGACGCTCACCCAACCCTGCTAGCCCCTTCTCCAATTGCCCGCTCAATACTTCCTCAATCTTCCCGCCATCCCGCTCTTGCAGTGTCTCACCGACGCAAAAAATTGGCTTCAATCGCGCCTCGTGCGCCGCCAAGACCTTTGTATTGATTGTCTCGTCCGTCTCACCAAATATCGAACGTCGCTCGCTGTGTCCCAAAATCACATGCGTCACGAACAGCTCCTTCAACATCGCCGCACTCACTTCCCCCGTAAACGCACCCGCGGGATGCTCCGACATGTTCTGCGCCCCTAACTGAACGGCAACGTGATTTGAAAGGTGCTCCGAAGCGGCAGGTATCGACGTGAACGGTGGCACGATCACGACATCCGCGCCACACTTGCTCTCAAAAAATCGCAAGAACGAACGAAGATACTCCTCCGTCTCCTGCGCGTTCATGTGCATTTTCCAGTTCGCGGCTACGATCGGTCTTCGGCTCATCTTCTCTCTTCTCGATTACAGGTCTTCTGCGCTATTTGTCCGAAAGAGCCGCCACCCCTGGCAACTCTTTTCCTTCAAGAAGTTCCAGTGAAGCACCCCCACCAGTCGAAATGTGATCCATCTTGTCGGCTAACCCAAACTGGTTCACCGCCGTCACCGAGTCGCCACCACCCACGATCTTCTTCGCACTGCTCGCGGCAATCGCTTCTCCGACCGCCCGTGTCCCAATGTCAAATCCACGCTTCTCAAACACCCCCACCGGACCATTCCAGACAATCGTCCCCGCCTTCGCAATCTCATCCTCAAATTCCCCAATCGCGATGTCGCCTATATCAATGCCTTCCCGATCTTCCGGTATCGCCCCCCCTTCTTCATACCGCGCCGTGCACTCTGTCGGCGCGTCATCCGCAAACTCCAACGTGTGACGGGTGTCGGCCGGCAATACCAATCGCGTCCCCTTTTCTTCCGCCGTCTTCAAGATCTCCAAAGCCACATCCAACTTGTCACGCTCTGCCAAACTCTTACCTACTTCATACCCCTGCGCCATTCGAAACGTGTTCGCCATCGCACCCCCTATTAAAATCGTATCCGCCTTGTCCATCAGCCGACTCATCACCCCGATCTTGTCCGATACCTTCGCCCCGCCCATAATAACAACAAAGGGCCTGGCTGGCTCTTCCAATTCTTCCTGCAAATACTTCAGCTCCTTCTCCATAAGAAATCCCATCGCCGCATCAGACAAAAACGCCGCCACTCCCGCCGTCGAAGCATGAGCCCGATGCGCCGTTCCAAAAGCATCGTTCACGTACACATCACCCAACTTCGCCAATCGCTCGGAAAATCCCGGATCATTTTCCGTCTCCTCTTTGTAAAACCGAACGTTCTCCAGCAATATAACCTCGCCCGCCTCCAACCCCGCTACCGCTGACTCCGCCGCTTGCCCAACACAATCCTCGACAAAACCCACCTTCGCCGAAATCAATTCTCCCAACCGCTCCGCTGCCGGTAGTAAGGAATACTCCATCTTCCGCTCACCTTTCGGACGGCCCAAGTGCGACATCAAAACCACCTTGGCTCCCGCTTCCGCTAAAAATTGAATCGTGGGAACCGCGGCTCGAATCCGCGTATCGTCCGTAATCTTCCCCGCCTCGTCCAAAGGGACATTGAAGTCCACCCGCACCAACACCCGCTTACCCGCTACATCTAAATCACGTATCGTCTTTTTTGCCATCAGTCTCGCTCCTTTTGTTTGCTCGGATAAAGAAAAGGAGGCGCCGCAACGCCTCCTTCCTGGATACCAGTCTCGCGGGAATCGCTATAGGCTCTTCTCCATCATTCCCATCAAGTCGATGGAGCGGTTGCTGTATCCCCACTCATTGTCATACCATCCTACCACCTTCACAAAATTGCCCTCGATCATCATTGTGCTCTGCGCATCCAGAATACAGGAGTGCGGATTCCCAACAATATCCTTCAATACCAACGGCTCCTCGCTGTATTCAAAAACACCCTTCATCGCTCCGTCAGCAGCTTCCTTAAACTTCGCGTTTACCTCCTCCACCGTCGTTTCCTTGCCCAGCACCGCCGTGAAATCCGTCACCGAGCCCGTTGGCGTCGGCACCCGAAACGCACCTCCACTAAGCTTGCCAAGCAACTCCGGGATGACCAAACCAATCGCCTTGGCGGCCCCCGTCGTCGAAGGTATAATATTCTCCGCAGCCGAGCGCGCCCGTCGCAGGTCCGAGTGCGGCGCATCCAACACCACTTGGTCATTGGTGTAGCTGTGAATGGTGCTCATAAAACCACGCTCAATACCAAAGCTGTCATTCAAAACCTTCGCCATCGGCGCCAAGCAGTTGGTCGTACAACTCGCGTTTGATACGATGTGATGATTCGCGGGATCATACGTATCATCATTGATCCCCAGACAAATGGTCGCATCTGGCTCTTTCGCCGGCGCAGAAATCACCACTTTCTTGGCACCGGCACCAATGTGCTTGCTGGCTCCAGCACGTGCCGTGAAAAAACCTGTCGACTCCAAAACAATATCCACCCCAAGATCGCCCCATGGTAAACTCTCAGGATCCCGCTCCTCGTAAACCTTGATCTTGTGCCCATTCACCGTGATCGACTCATCATCATAGGTGACCTCACCATCAAAGGGTCCAGCTGTAGAATCCCACTTCAACAGATGAGAAAGAGTCTTGTTGTCCGTCAAATCATTGATCGCGACAACCTTCTCCACTTGGTCCTGCGACATGGCGCGCAACACGTTGCGGCCAATTCTTCCAAATCCATTAATTGCGTAATTTGCCATGGTATCTTTCCTGTTTCTTCCCTTGAAATAAGCGCTGCCGAAACCCCCGGCCAGCCCAGCGAAGCCCGACTAAAGCAGGACTAATGCCACCCGTCAACTGCCATCATGAGGCAATATCGACCTCCGCTAATCCAAGCCTCTTCCGCCCGCCCCTCTCCGAATCACAAGCCCTCACGCACCTGCCGGCGCACCCTCTAACCCCTCCGTATAGTCCTCCCCATCACGCTTCACCCGACCCACCACTGGCGGTTCTTCAACCGGTTCGTCATCACCACTCTTCAATGGAGGCTTCGATGCCGGAGGGTTCTTCAAGTCGCCATGCTCCATGATCTCTTTGATGTGCTCTCCATCCAGCGTTTCATACTCCAATAATGCCTTCGCAATCACATCCAAACGGTCCCGGTTCTCGTTGATCATGGTTTTCGCGGTATTATACGCATGATCAATCAACCCCTTCACCTCACCATCGATCTTCTCCGCCGTATCGTCACTGTAACTGCGACCGCTGGCGAAATCACGCGCCACAAAAACATGCTCGTGATTCTCTCCGTATTCCACCATTCCTAATTCGTTGCTCATCCCCCACTCACACACCATCTTCCGCGCAATATTCGTCGCCATTTTGATGTCGCCGTAAGCGCCGTTCGTCACATCGCCAAATACAATTTCTTCCGCTACACGACCACCCATTGCGACAACAAGATCATCCAGCAATTCGTTCCGCCTCAACGTATACTTATCCTCCTCAGGAAGAAACATCGTCGACCCCAACGACGGCCCTCGAGGAATGATCGTGACCTTGTGAAGCGGATCCGTGTGCTCGAGCATCTCGTTCAAAATCGCATGCCCCGCTTCGTGATAGGCCGTGTTCTCTTTCTCCTTCTCACTCAAAGCGAGACTGCGACGCTCACGCCCCCACCTAACCTTGTCACGCGCCTCCTCAAGCTCGGTCAAGGTAATAGCCTTCAACCCCTTCCGCGCTGCCAATAAAGCCGCTTCGTTGATGACATTCGCCAACTCCGCACCGGAGTAACCCGGCGTCCCACGCGCCACCACCGCAAGATCAACATTATCGCCAATTTTTACTTTCTTGGCATGCACCCTTAGGATTTCCTCTCGCCCCTTGACGTCCGGCAGATTTACCGTGATCTGGCGGTCAAAGCGCCCTGGCCGCAGCAGCGCTGGATCCAAAACATCAGGCCGATTCGTCGCTGCGATAATGATGACACCCTCCTGGGTATCGAAGCCATCCATCTCGACAAGCAATGCATTCAAAGTTTGCTCCCGCTCGTCATGACCACCACCCATCCCGTGTCCACGATGCCGCCCGACCGCGTCAATTTCATCAATAAAAATCAAACACGGGGCACTCTTCTTGCCCTGCTCGAACATGTCTCGCACCCGCGAGGCGCCCACTCCCACGAACATTTCTACAAAATCTGAGCCGCTGATGCTGAAAAACGGAACATCGGCCTCTCCCGCGATCGCACGAGCAAGAAGCGTCTTTCCTGTTCCCGGAGGTCCGACCATCAGCACACCCTTCGGAATGTGGCCACCCAGCTTCTGAAACTTCTTCGGGTCTTTCAGAAACTCCACGATCTCCCAAACCTCATCTTTCGCCTCCTCCACACCAGCCACATCCTTGAACGTAATCTTGTTCTTGTCCAAGTGCATCATCTTCGCCTTGCTCTTGCCAAAACTCATGGCACCACGCCCCGCCATCCGCACCTGCTGACGGAAGAAGAAATACAAAATTAGGAGGATCAACATGATCGGCAAAAAGCCGACAATGAACGTGCTCCCCCAATTCGGATCGACCTCGAACGTGTACTTTTGGTCTTCTAACAAGGCCAGCAATTCGTCCTTTGCCAAATCGACGTTCACCACCACCTTGAAATTTCGCTCCGCATCCCCTTCTGCCTTGGGATTGTCCACTTTGTATTTCCCATACACCGCTTCCTCCATGCTCCCCTCGATTCGCTTAATCTTGAGAGGATCCTGATCAGTCGAAGTAATCTTCCCGTCCTCGATGTATTGCACGAATTTCGGCCAAGAGAGTTCCGTCACATCTCGTGCACCCCCCTTGAACCACAGGGCCGCGCCAATCAATCCCACGGCAATCGATAATAAAATTAATCCGCGCCAGTTAAAGCCAGGCTCTCCCGGTGGGCGTCCATCCGGATTTCGCGGGTCGTTGTTGTTCTCGTCGTTCGGCATCGCTCTTCTCTCGTGCTTTCTCCGCTCGTTCTCCGTCTAGTCACCCGGAGAGGCAAGGCTATCACAGCCCCATTACCTTTGCAATCGGACCACCATACGGATACTTTGCTCAGACAAATGAACCTGTCCTGCGAAGAAATGCAAATTTCCCGGAATCAGCACGCTCGCTCGCCCATCTTCGCCTGTTAATTCCTGATTCACCCCTTTCTATACGTCCCCATGCATCAAACCGGTAACGTGGAAGATCCAAAAGATCCCAAGGAGCCCCCGCCCCCACTGGCGGACCTGACCTCAGATGCACGGCCTCAGCGAGAACCCGATCGCTTCGCCGCCGACTTATTCGCACCAAGACGCACCAGTCTCTTTCGCCGCCTCCGCCACAAGGTCCGGCGCTCCGGTCCCGGCGGTCGCCCCACAAAAACGATGCTCCCCCTTCTCATCCGCGTCTTTGCCGGATTTAGCAAAGTAGACGGGCGTCTCATGGAGAAAGATATCGACTCCACTCTGGGCTTCCTCCGCTACGACTACCCCGAAGCCGTCTACTCAGAACTCAAACAACTCTACCAAGACGCTCTCCGAGAACAACAAGACCTCAATCAAATGGCCCAGGAACTCGCGGGCCGACTCAGCCTGGAAGAAAAAATCCTCCTCGGAGTCCAACTCTACGTCCTCATCTCAAGGGCCGACCTCCAAAAGGATCAACTCATCACCATCTACCACTTCATGACCAATCTCGGCATCTCACCCGAAGCCATCGACATCGTCTACCAACTCAATACCAGCGAACTCGATGCCATCGAAGCCAGTCCCGAGACCAAACAGCCCCTCGAGAATCTCGTTATTGCCGGGCATGAACCCGCCGACGTCGTCTTCGAACCGCTCACCGAAGGATTCTCCATCGCGGCTTTCCGCTTCCAAAATCTTCTCCTCATCAAAAATATCGGCAGAAACACCGTCATCGCTCGCGGCCGCCAACTCGCCCCAGGTGAATTTTGTCGCATTTACGAAGGCCAGGGAATCCTCCTCGGCGAAACGGTTCTCGACTTCCAGGACCTCGTCTTTTACCTCAACGCCAAGAAAGACGTTTCCGCCACCCAGCTCTACCTCTCCCTCAATGCCGGCGGTTCCCTCTTTATTCAAAAGTCAGAGTCCAAACAAAGCTTCCTCGAACTCAAATTCGGTCTCGATACCCGCGTCCGCGCTCTCAAAAACACCGATGCCCGCATCAATGGCCAAAAAATCATGCGAGGCCACTCCCTCCATGTCTCCCTCAAAGACAAAATCGTTTTCCCCGATCGAAGCGAAATCAGCATTAGCGACCTCCGGAGGCGCGCCCGCGAACTGGGCGGCTCCTTCGATCTCCTGCCATCCAAATCGGAATACCTCGTCTCAAATGATCCCAATCTCCTTCGCAAAGGGGATATTCTCCTCTCCCCGGGCGCCGCAGGGGAAATCCTCCTCCGCATCCGCTGCGACTACTCCCAGAAAATTGGCGAACTCGAAGTCCTCTCCGCAGAACACCCCATCTACCTCGGAAAAACGGCCGTCCGGGGCAAAGCCACTCTCAAGGACGGCGCGACCATCACGATCGGAAACAGCCAGTATCTTCACTGCGACTTCACCGAACGAATCATCGAGGAACAAAGAAACCTCTTCCGAAAAATCGATATCGATGACCTTGGCCACCACTACTCAGATCGAGACACCGCTCTCGAGAGCGTCACTCTCTCTGCCAAACGTGGCGAAACCATCTGCGTCATGGGACCCAGCGGTTGCGGAAAAACAACTCTCCTCCGCACCCTCGCCGGCCAACTCAAACCCTCTCGCGGTGACATCCGACTCAATGATCTATCCCTCTACGACCACCTCCCGATCCTGACCCCCTACATCGCCTACATCCCCCATGAAAACGCTTTCGACCCCCTCCTAACAGTCGAGGAAAATATTGACTTCGCATCCGCACTCCGCGCCCCCCACTTCGCCGCCGCCGAAAGAAAACGTCGCGCCGATGCCAAACTCGTGGAGCTGGGTCTCAACGAACGCCGCCACCGTCTCGCCGGTGATCCCGTAAACAAGAACCTCTCCAGCGGCGAACGAAAACGACTCAACATCGGCATGGACATGATCGGAATCGCCGACGTCTACCTCTTCGATGAACCGACCACCGGCCTTTCTTCAAAAGACTCCGAGCACGTCATCGAAATCATCCGAGGCCTTTCCCACAACAAAATCACCTTCGTCTCTATCCACCAGCCCAGCGCTAAACTCTTCCAAATGTTCCACAAAGCTCTCCTCCTTGACCACGGCGGACGCATGGCATTCTTCGGGACTCCCGAAGAGATGCTCGACTACTTCGAAGATGCTTGGCAGGAAGAAACGAGTTCCCCCAACCCCTCGGACGCCGCCCTCAGCCTCAACGCCCGCCAACCAGACTTCATTTTCGACGTCCTCGAAACACCGCTACGCGATTTCAATGGCGACATCATCTACGAAGAAGACCGCAGAGGTCATCTCGTCCCCGCTAGACGCTTCAGCCCCAATTACTGGCGGGACCGCTTTGCCGCCCATCGCCTCATCGAAGAAGTCAGCGCAAAGGAGATCGAACAAGAACCCCGCGACGAACCTTCCCCGTCAAAAACCGATACCCCTCAGGCCCCCAATCGACGCCCCAAAGATGAATGGACCCAGTTTCTCGTCCTCCTGAAACGATCCTTCCTCAGCAAACTCCGCAACCGAGGCAACATCGCCACCACCCTCCTCGAAGCGCCGGCCCTCGCCATCCTCGTCGCCACCGTTCTTCGATACTCAGAGGAAGGCGCCTATAACTTCGCCTCCGCATTCCACATTCCCACCTACCTTTTTCTAACACTGGTCATCGGTATGTTCCTCGGCCTCACCAACAGTGCGGACGAAATCATCCGGGACCGTGTCTTGCTCCTTCGCGAACGGAACCATCGCATTCGTATCGGATACTACGTCGTCACAAAATTCATTACCCTCGCCGTATTCGCCCTCATTCAGTCAGTGATCTACCTGCTCATCGGAAACGCTATCCTCGGCATCCGAGATATGTTCCTCGTAAACCTTAGCTGGATGTTCCTAACGACTATCCTGGGCGTAGTTGCCGGACTCCTCATTTCGTCCCTCGTATCCAGCAGCAAGACGGCTCTCAATGTCATTCCCCTTGTCCTCATCCCTCAGATCATCCTCGGGGGAGCCCTCATCAAATACGAAGAAATGAACCAGGATATCGACGTCGTCTACTATCTCCGAAAATGGCTCGCCCCGGAAGATGAAGCCGAAAAAGCCGCACGCTCCAGCGATCTCAAAGTGCCCGCAATCTGCCAATTCATGCCGCTACGCTGGTCCTACGAAGCCATCATCATTGAACACGCCCAAAACAATCCGCTCTCCGCGTTTCAAAATGACGCAAAAGAACAAATGGATCGGCTCATCGCCAAACCCATGCTCCATCCCGATCAAGAAGACTACCTCGATCAACTCAAAGATGCCCGCGCCTTTACCTTCGGTCTCGAAGGGAAAAGTCCCCGAGATGTCCACCAAACCATCAAGTCAATCCGAAACGCCCTCAAAACACGAACGTTCAAGGCCGCAGACTTCGAGCCCGACGAAAACGGTCGCCAATTCTCTGCAGAAAACCTTTACCTCAATCAAAAGGTGCTCGACCTCGTAAACGTCGCGGAAGCCGAGCGCCTCGACTACCGACATGAAAAAGAACAGCACAAAGCCCCCAACGTCTTCTTCGGAATCGAAAAAAGCCTTCGCTTTAGGTTTCCTGAAGCGTTGCAGCCCACCCTCCAGTCTTGGCTCGATACGGATAAAGCATACGCCGACGTAAAACTGGATACCCTTCGCCTCAATTTTCTCATCATGGCTGCATTCATGATCGTCGGGCTGTATGCCCTTACCCTCACGCTCCGTCGCCAACTCACCCGTGTTTGAAAACGAAGCCGCAAACCGCTCTTCGCTCGCTAGCCACGGGCCTCAATCACTTGCTCCAGTCGCCCGCGTAGCTCGTCTGTTATCGAATCGTCGTATGACCCTTTTGATATCAAGGACAGGGTCAGCAATCCATAACGCGTATCGCATGGAATCACCATCATCCGGTATCCATGCCCCAACCCGACTGTGATCGGACCCGGCTCCTTCAACTTTAAATGCCGCAGACAACGCTGCCAGCTCTTCGCCAACATTACCGCTGCCGCCAAGACCTGCGGCTCCGTTGCCGCCCCTTCGTATAGGCAATAACCCTGCGCGTCACCGATCAAAACTCGCTTCGCACCCGCCCGCGTTAAGGCCCATTCCGAGAATCCTTGTAAACGCTCCCGCAAAGACGGGATCGGCCCTTCATCCTCTCCCACTGAGGTCTCATCGTCTCCCTCGCCTGCAACCGGCCCCTTCACCTCGTCCTTTTCAGCCTCGACCACGTCTCGGCCTTCCAAAGAGGTCTCCGACTCTGCCAAGGCCCCTTCGCCCTCCTTCTCCTCCCCGACACCCCTCTCCGGCGTACCCAGAGCAGATAGCGAAGGTGCCGACCGCCCCACCGGATCGCTCCCTTCCACCTCATCTTTAGTCACCTCCACCCTCATCCTCTCCACCTCGATCTCCGGCATACCCTCGCCTCCTATCAACCCACTCGAGGCCGCCTGGGCTTTTATCTCCGCCAGTTGCTGCCCTACCTGCTCGACCCCCCGCGCCGACACGCCGCCGCCCTCCAAGCCGCCCGTTTCCTCCGCAACGCGACTCCCCTCCACACGAGCTGCCCCAGACCCAACGTCTACAAAGGGAGGCCCCTCCGCAGCCGCCGCCTCCTCTCCTAAATCCTCTCCCGAAGACCCATCTCCTGAAGGAGCCGCAACCGCATCCCCCAACTGATCCATCAGTTGAGCCAACTCACCCTCGTCAATCCATGAGCCTTGTGTATTCATTCCTCTCATTCGTTGAGTTCAACTTCATGCGGCTTTCCACCTCTGCTGCCAAGCGGTCGAAAACCACTGCCGACTCCGGCGGATTCCGATACAACAAACCCACCGGCACCCCCGTCTCGCTCGCCTTCAAAAAAACCTCATCCCTTGGAATATCGGTGTTTAAAAGCAAATCGCCGGTCAACACATGCCGCAATTCACGAGCCACTTCCTGGCACTGCGCCTGATCCGACTGCATCATCGTTAACAACACACCCAAGACCCTCAACTTCGCCTCATCTTCTCGCAAGTGGGCAATCATCTGCAGTATCTGCGGAATCGAACGCACCCCCAACGGCTCCGCCTGCTGTGGAATCAAGACATAATCCACACACCGCAAAACTTGCGCCGTATAACCAAACACTCCCGCAGCGGTGTCAAAAATCACAATATCAAACCCTATCCTCCCCACCTTCCCTACCAACCCTTCCACACGATCTGTCAATGAGACTCCCTCGCCGCCCCCTTCACCACCATCGCCGTTGCCCATCATCCCCGACAGCGTGGCATCCAGCTTGAAAAAGCTCTCACTCTGACCCGCCGTAAGAATCTTCAACTCCGGCAATCGCGTCGATAAAATCATCTTGCCCACATCCGCCTCCTCATCCGAAGCAAGCACATCATAATACCCGCGACAATACCGCGCCCGACGCGATAAAGACAATCCCACAGCCCCTTGCGGATCCGTGTCCACCAACAAGGTATGCCAACCTCGCCGAGCCAACGAATACGCAAGATTGATCGCGACGGTCGTCTTCCCAACGCCGCCTTTCTGACTCGATATCGCAATACTAATCACTTCCCTGAAATAAATAGAGCCGCACAATATCAAATCAGTGACGTTTTGCCACCCGCGAGACGTCAGACTATGCCGCAAATGACTCGCGATAGACAAGACTCCCCCCGGGGCGCCAATGCCGTTTTCAACGGGGGCCCTCTATGATAGCTTGTCTAACCAATGCTTTCCCAATGAACAAGCACCGATTTAAAACCCCCTTGGTCCTCCTCCTCGCCGTCACCACCCTCACTCCCGCAGTCCCGGTGGCCTTGGCCGCCGACGAGAAATCCGCAAAACCGCGTGCCAATCGCCTCGCCAACGAAAAGTCGCCATACCTCCTCCAACACGCCAAGAACCCAGTCGATTGGTTTCCATGGGGTGAGGAAGCCTTCGCCAAAGCCAAAGCCGACAACAAACCCATCCTCCTTTCAGTCGGGTATTCCACGTGCCACTGGTGCCACGTGATGAAACGCGAGTCTTTCGAAGACCAAGAGACGGCTGATTACCTGAACAAACACTTCGTCTGTATCAAACTCGACCGAGAAGAACGGCCCGACGTGGATCGCATCTACATGAACTTTCAACAGTCCCTCCATGGTAGTGGGGGCTGGCCACTCAATGTCTTCATGACTCCCGACCGTACTCCCTTGTTCTCCGGCACCTACTTCCCAAAGGATTCTCAACCCAACAACCCCGTCCCCACCTTTCGAAATATTCTCGAACGCATGGTGAATCTCTGGACAGAACGAAGCGACGAAATCGAATCCAACGGTGCATCCATTCTCAAACAAATGACTGAATTCTACGCCGCTACACCGGAATCCATTCCGGATGCCATGAACCCTAACCTCCCAAAAATCGCCGCCCAACAGTTCGCCGCTCTGTTCGACAACGACTACGGCGGCTTCGGCTCCCGGCCAAAATTTCCTCAACCCGCTGTCCTCGCTTTCCTCTTGGAATACCAACACTCGCTCGATCCCGAAGACTCCGATCAGACCGCCATGCAGCAATCCCTACGCTACATGATCACGAAGACCCTCAACCACATGGCAAATGGCGGTATCTATGACCACCTCGGCGGAGGCTTCCACCGCTACACAGTCGACGACTATTGGCACGTCCCTCACTTCGAAAAAATGCTCTACGACCAAGGACAACTCGCTTCCCTCTACCTGGACGCCTTCCACGTTACCGGCGACGAGCGCTATCGCCACGTCGCCGATGATATCTTTCGCTACGTCGAACGCGATCTCACCCATCCAGAGGGTGGATTCTACTCCGCGGAAAACGCGGATAGCCGAGACCCGGCCCATCCCGACGACCCAGATGAACATGAGGGCGCGTTCTACGTTTGGTCCGAAACTGAACTCGCTTCTCTCCTCGACGAAAAAACCGCCGCCCTCGTCAACGCCGCCTACGGTATCAAGAAAGAAGGGAACGCGCCACCCGGCTCCGACCCCTTCAACGAATTCACAGGCAAAAATATTCTCATTCGCAAACAAAGCGATGCGCAGCTTGCCAAATCCTTTGACCTGCGGGAAAGCGAAGTCGCAAAAATCCTCTCCGCCGCGCGAGATACCCTTCTCGAAGAACGCCGCCTTCGCCCACGCCCGTCTCTCGACGACAAAATCCTCACCGCATGGAATGGCCTCATGATATCCGCCTACGCCAAAGCCCACCAAATTCTCGGCGAAGACAAATATCTCAAACAAGCCACAGGAGCCGCCGCGTTCATCCGCGACAATCTTTACGATCAAGAAAACAATCGCCTACTCCGCTCGTGGCGCAACGGCCCGGCCGATATCCCGGCATTCACCGACGATTACGCGGCCTACATTCAAGGCCTCATCGATCTCTACGAAGCCTCCCTCGATCATCAATGGCTCGAACTGGCCGCAAAACTTCAGGATGAACACCTCGCCGGATACTACGATCAACAGGTCGGCGGTTTCTTCGATGCCCCGGAAACCCAGACAGATCTCATCCTTCGCCTCAAAGACTCCCGCGATGGCGCCCGACCCGCCGGAAACGCCGTCGCCGCCCTCAACCTTTTCCGCCTCGCCGCACTGCTTAAAGCCGACCGGTTTCAGCAACCCTTCGAGCAATCCCTCCGCCTTTTTGCCGCCGAAGCGGAAGCGGCGCCCACAAATCACACTGGACTCCTCACCGCTCTCGCTCGCTTCAATCAATCCCCCGCCCAAATCATCGTGGCCGGTAGCCCAAAGGACACCGCTACCCGTGAAATCATCCAACTCGTTCGTGCTCGGTATCAGCCTAATAAGGTTCTTCTACTCCTCGACGGCGGCCCCGGCCAAAGCTCGCTCGCCGCGCAAAACGACTTCCTCACCGGCTTCGCACCCGTCGAAGGAAAGCCTACGCTCTATCTCTGCCGCAATTTCGTCTGCCAACAGCCGGTCAATGACCTCAAAGACATTGCCTCCCAATTGAATCAACTTTAAATTGATTTATTGGGCCTTCCCCGGCACAATCCCCAGCCCCGCTCCCCCAAAAACTGCGCGGGCCGCACTCTCACCCATTCACCACTAGCCCAGTCCAATCATGAAAAAACTCCTCGCTACCCTCGTCGCCACCCTGGCCACGCTTACCCTCGCATCAGCCGACACCGTCATCCTCAAGTCCGGCGAAACCGTCGAAGGCACAATCAAAACCGAAACGGATGCCTACATCATCGTCGAAGTTCAGGTCACCGATACGATCAAAGACCAAAAAACCATCCAAAGAACCGATATCGAAAGAATCGAAAAGCTGGAACCAGACGACATCGCGTGGACAAAGATCGAAGGCTTTGTTCCCACTCCCCCTCTCCTCTCAGTCTCCGAATACCAGGGACGGATCACCGAAACCAAGCGCTTCCTCGACCGTTTCCCTGACTCAAGCCACAAAGGAGACGCCGACGAAATCCTGATGACTCTCCAAGGGGAGGCGGAAAAGGCTTCCGAAGGGTTCATCAAAATCGGAGAGGATTGGATATCCCCGGAAGACCGGGCAAAAGACACCGCTGCCGTCGATGCCCAAATCACTCTCTTCAAGATGAAATCCGCGCTCGCAGGCGAAGAACCTTTCGTCGTTCTCAGGCAATTCGAAACAATGAACAACGAATACCGCGGCACTCAGGCCTTCGTCCCCGCGCTCGAAACCGCTCAGGATGCCCTTAAGATGGCCGCAGCCAATGTCCAGCGTGCGCTGAGTGACTTCGCCTACGCCAAAGAACAACGCGAAAGCAAATGGGCCCTCATGCCCGAAACCGAACGCATGCAGGTCGAGAAGATTTATCAGGAACAACAAGAGGCCGTAAACGCGAAAATCGCCGCCGAGAAAAAGAATCGCACCAAGTGGGTCACCGTAAATCCCGACTCGGAACCCAGCCTCAAATCAGCCGCAGAAACCATCAAAAAAGAAGTGACCGCTCTCAACGGATTCAACAAAGGCGTCCTCCAAGAAGGAGCAGACCTGATCATCCAAGCCAGGGCCGCCGCCGACGCGGGCCAGTTCAATGAAGCCCGCACGATCCTCGCGGAAGCTTCGCAGGAAATCGGTCGCACCAATTACATCACCTTCGTGCAAAATAACTTCAAGGCAGCCGAAGAGGCGGAACGTGAGGCCAAGCGGACCGCCGCTGAAGCCGCTCAAAATACCCGCTCCCAGGAAGCCCTCGCCGACATGAAAAGCGCTAACGAAGAAGGTATCGCCAGCAATATCGAAAACATCGCTGCCGATCCTCTCGCAGCCCAGCGCGAACGCCGTAAGGCTGCCATGGAAAAGGAAAACGAAGCCACCGCAAACAAAACCGCCCCAGCAAAGAAACCGGCCTCCACGGCCTCCGTCACCCGCCCAACCCCAACTCCCGCCGTTGATGGCGGCGGATTTGGCTTCGGCACCCTTGTCATCATCCTCGCCGGCATCATGGTGGTGGTCACTCTCGGCGCCATCGTTATGAAGAAGAAAAAAGAAGGCGGCTGACGTATCCCGACACCGAAAACACCCGACGAGTTCCTGACATGACTCCTCAGCTTTGCTGATCCATGGCGGAGGTCCGTGCCGCAGTGGCGTAGCCGGTGATCGCGAAGGATGAGCATCAAAGAGAACCTCTTTGGCACTTCGCAAACCGCCCCGCTTCATGGCCCCACACTTTCTGTCTGCCGCCCCTTGCTAGACCCACAGCCGTTTCCGATGTAACCTGCCTTCATGCGCTCCGCTGATATCCACCGTAAGACCGCCGAGACCGATATCAATATCGCTCTCAATGTCGATGGCACGGGCATAAGCACGGTCGACACGGGCATCCCGTTTTTCGATCACATGCTCACCCTGTTCGCTCGCCATGGCCTTTTCGATCTCAACGTCAAGGCGATAGGTGATATCGAGATCGATTGCCACCACACCGTTGAAGACACCGGCATCGTCCTCGGCCAATGCTTCGCCGAATCCCTCGGCGAAAAACGTGGGATTACGCGATATGGAATCGCTTACCTTCCTATGGATGAAACACTCAGCCGCGTCGTTGTTGATTTCAGTGGTCGGGCTTTCCTCCAGTATGGCGCCCCTGTAAACGTCGATGCCATCAACAAGGGTTTCACATTCCAATTAGTCGAAGAGTTCTTCCGGGCTTTCACCCATAATGCCGCTATCAACCTTCATGCAGAAGTCTTGTATGGCCGGGACGGACACCATATGGCCGAATCCCTCTTCAAGGGTCTCGCCCGCGCCATCGATGCCGCAACCACAATCGACCCGCGGCGCGGTGACACCATTCCCTCCACCAAAGAATCGCTGTGAACGTCGGTGTCCTCGACTACGCTGCAGGCAACCTCCGCAGCGTTCTAAATTCCTTCCAATACCTCGGGGTCAAAGCCACCCTCGTGACCGGTCCAGAACAGCTGGCAGACGTCGATGCCATTGTCCTCCCCGGCCAAGGCGCCTTCGGCGATTGCGTCGGTAATCTCGTCGCCCAAGAACTCTTCTATCCCGTTCGCGACTGGATCAACTCCGAAAAACCATACCTAGGCATTTGTATCGGATACCAGATTCTATTCGAATCAAGCGAAGAATCACCCGGAACGGAAGGACTCGGAGTGCTCCCGGGTGAG
>JBCDBW010000021.1:0-46696 GCA_039182965.1 Verrucomicrobiota bacterium | reverse complement strand
TTTTATCCGGTGATCAAGCGATACAGCGATCGATTTTTTTCCGCGGTGGTGACTTCGATGGCATTTGCGGTGGTGCACATGAATTTGTTGTCGGTTGCGCCGTTGTTTGTTTTAGCGATGGCGTTCACACTTGCGTATGAGCTTACGGGATGTCTTTGGGTGCCAATCGTGATGCATGCCTTGTTTAATACCGCGCAAGTGGTGATGATTTTATTGTTGATGACGGGGGGTGAATGATGGGCCGCGGACTGGGAAGTAAGAAACGGGAACGACAAACAGAGAAGGATGAGGCGCTTCGTATTCGAGGTTGGCCGATTTGAACAGGAGCCATGGGGATGCGTTTGAAGGATATTGGGGAGGATGGTTTGGTGGAGCGGTTGACGCGGGATATACGTGCGGGGAGGGATATTGTTGTCGGGGTTGGGGACGATTGTGCCGTGGTGCGTGGGGGAAGGCGCGGGTGGTATGAGCTGTTGAAGACGGATTGCGTCGTGGAAGGCGTGCATTATTTGAGGGAAACACCACCGGCGAAGGTGGGCTGGAAGGCGATGGCGCGATGTTTGAGTGATATGGCGGCGATGGGTGGGCTGGGGCGTTATGCGTTGGTTACGGTCGTTATGCCCGGTGAGCGTGAGGTGAGTTATATCCGCGGGGTGTATCGCGGTTTGCGAGGGGCAGCGGATTCCTTTGGCGTGAGTATCGTGGGTGGTGAGACAGCTTCTTCGCATGGCGATGAGGCGGTGATATCAGTGGCGATGGAGGGCGAGGTAGAAGTGCGCCGTTGTGTTATGCGTTCGGGGGGTAAGGCGGGGGATCGGATTTATGTTACCGGTCGTCTGGGGGGATCGTTGCGTGGGAAGCATCTGCGATTTGTGCCACGGGTACACGAGGCGCGGTGGTTAACATCTGTAGTTCGGGTGCATGCGATGATGGACTTGAGTGATGGGTTGGCTGCGGATTTGCCGAGAATGGCGGATGCAAGTGGCGTGGGGTATGAAGTTAAGCTGACGAAGGTGCCACGGACACGCGGGTGTGGGATGGCGGAGGCGTTGGGGGATGGGGAAGACTTTGAGTTGTTGTTTGCGATATCCGCGCGGAGTGCGAGAAAACTGGAGGATGAGTGGAAGAAGTGTTTTCCGAGTTTAAAGCTGACGTGCATCGGCGAGCTGCGAGAGGACGAGAAAGATCGGACGGATTTAGGAGCGGGCTGGGAGCACTTTGCAAGACAACCATGAAGGGCTGGGAATCAGGAGCGAAGAGGGTTGTGGGGTCAGCGGAGGCGATGATATCCCTCGGGGCGGAGTTGGGGGGAGGGTTATTGGGAGGAGAGGTTATCGGGTTGGCGGGACCATTGGGGGCAGGAAAGACGCACTTTGTGAAAGGATTGGCAGCAGGGGTGGGATGCCGGGCGGAGGTGACGAGTCCGACGTTCACGTTGGTGCACGAGTATTTGGGAGGGAAGTTCCCGATTTATCATTTTGATTTCTACCGGTTGGAGACGGAATTGGAGTTGGAGGATTTGGGTTGGGAAGACTATGTGGAGGGGGACCGAGGGGTGGTCGTGGTGGAGTGGGCGAATCGATATGCGCGTGCGTTGCCGGAGGGGGCATTGTGGTGGGAGATTGGGTTCGGCGGTGACGAGGACAAGCGGGAGGTATTCCGGAGATGAGAGTGGTGTGGTGAGGTGATTTGCGTGGGTGGGAGGAGGGTGGTATTGTAATTTCTATAATTATTAGGCCATCTAAATTATTTGAAAGGATGAAGCGAGCGAATGTCGTGATCACTTTTGACAGCCACACCCCTTATTTGGCGTATCGGGTGCGGGAGTTGCAGGGGGCTTTAGAACGTCGGGGGCTTTTGGGTCGGGTGAGGATGCGGGTGATTTTGCTGGGGGCGAAAGAATCGAGCTATGACTGGGACGAGGGGGATTTGGCGCGGGAGTATGGGGGCGTGCCGGTGACTGTTTTGACGGACGCGTTCCATGGGTTGGGGATTCGTGCTTATTTGAGTGGGGCGGCTGCTAGGACCTGTTGGAAGTTGGCTTGGGAACTGGTGCGGACGCGACCCAAGCTGGTTTTTGTCGGTGGCTATGATCGTCCGGCGAGTTTGATGGCGGCATTGTTGGGGATTGGTTTTCGATGGAAGACGGGACCGATGCATGACTCGCGGTTTAATGATGCGGAGAGTTTTGCGAAAAGGATTTTCTTGGAGGCCATGAAGGCTCCCTTCATGAGGTTGTATCCTTTTTTTATGTGCTCGGGGCGAGAGTGTGTGGAATACACTCGGTTTTTGGCGGGGGTGAAGCGTCCGGCTTATTACGCGGGTTGGAATGTAGTGGACAACGCGAGCATTGCGGCGAATGCAGATGACGGTGGCCGGGATGTTGAATTGCTAGAGGCCTTTGGGTTGGAGTGGGGGGAGTCGTTTTTCTTCATGCCCATTCGATTTTTGCCGAAGAAAAACATTTTTCGTGTGATTGCGGCCTATGGAAATTGTGTTGAGGATTTGGTGAAGGCTGGAGAGAAGCCGGTGCCACTGGTGATTGCGGGGAAGGGGCCGTTGAGAGAAGAAGCGTTGGAGCGGATTCGAGAGCGGGGGTTGGAGAAGTTGATTCGGGTGGTGGACTGGGTGCCGTATGAACTGGTGCCTCGGGCGTGTCGGTTGTCGAGTGCGGTCATTTTGGCGAGCACGCATGATCAGTGGGGTTTGATTGTGAATGAGGCGTTGAGTGCGGGGGCGCCGGTCTTGGTATCGAATCGTTGTGGCGCGCACGAGCTGGTTCGGAACTATGAGAACGGTTTTACCTTTGATCCCTATGATGTGGTTCATTTGGGGGAGCTCATGCTTGAATTGTCGACGGGTGAGGAATTAGTGGTGATGTTACGATCCGATGCTCGTGTGAGTATGGATCGGTTTTCCATCGATCAGTTTTTGGAAGCGTGGTTTGCGGTGTTTCAGCGTTATGATTTGATTGGGGGAGAAGGGGAAGCGAGTGACTCGCTTGCGACGGGGGCGCTCCGTGAGAGCGTGGATGTTTAAAGCGTACGGTTGCCGCTTGCAAAGCTTGGGGAACGAGGGATGATGGGCGACTGTGCAGGATGAGCAGGAACGCGTGGGGATGACGTGGTTGGCGATTGAGACTTCGACGACGCGAGGGACGGTGGCGTGGTGGGAGGGAGGTGAGGTTGTGATCGAGAAGGTTTTTGTTTCGGAGCGGGGTCATAACGCGGCGATATTTGGGCCGTTGGGTGAGTTGTTGGATGCGATCGGTGATAGACGGGGGCTTGATGGGATCGTCGTGGGAACGGGTCCGGGTTCGTATGGGGGGGTGAGGGTTGGCATTGCGGTGGCGACGGGATTGAGCTTGGCGAGAGAGGTGCCGGTGATCGGGGTGCCGTCTCTGGTGGCGGCGGAAGGTGTGCGGTCGGACGATTATACGGTGGTGGGGGATGCGCGGCGGGGGAGTTATTTTATTGCCGAGGTGAGAGGGCGACGCTTGGTGGGGGAAGCGTTGTTGGTGGAAGAATCCGAGTTTCTGGAACGGTTGGGCGTGGAGGGCGGAGTGGGTGGCGAGGTGGTGACTTTTGACGAGCGTCCGCTTGCTTGTGAGGCTGGACCGGTAGGGTCGGTTCATCCGACGGCGGGATGGTTGGCGCGGGTGGTGGCGGGGATGGGTGAGGGAGAGCGGGCGGCTCTCGAAGGCAAAGACTTACAGCCGATTTATTTGCGGGCGCCCTACATTACCGAGCCGAAAAAGTGATGCGGGTTATTTTTGAGCGTTCCAGAAACTGGTGATTCGGTGGTCGATTTCCCGGGGTGAATGTCCGGGAGCTAGATGGTTGTAGAGAAGATTGAGGAGTTGGCGGTCTCGCTGTGTGAGAGAGACGGGATCGCCCGCTTTGAAATCGCCGTCGTAGAAGATGGAATCGCGGTAGAGGGCAGAATCATTGGGGAGTCCGAGGGATTGGGTGATTTCTTCGCACGCAAAGTGACGAAGGGCGTCTCCTTCGAGTTTGTCTGTGGCGAGGAGAATCGTGGCATGGATGATGTGGTTGCGTGGGTTTCTTTTGATAAAGAAGAGTCCGAAGTTTTCGCCAGTGGCTTCGACGCCAAAATCTTTGGAGAACTTCGGGAAATCGGCATGCGGGATGAAGTGCACCTTGATTTTGGCTCGGTGATCAAAGGCGGGGAGAAGTCGGATCCGGCGAACAGGAGTGTCAGCGAGTGACTCGTTGAGCTCTGCGACGATGTCTCTTGTGAGGGATTGATGATCGGGATGATGAGAGAATGCGGAGAGGGTTGGGGAGAAGCTCCATCGGCGGACGGGGTTCCATTTTTTCTGGAACTCGGAGCCGCGGAGGACTTGGAGTGACCACTGGACGGGCTTTGCTTGAGAAGCTTCAAGCTCCGAACCGTGTGTGGAGGCTTGGGCTAGGAGTGTGACGAGTGTGAGCAGGGCGGTGCGCGGCAGGGGTATTTCCTTGAAGGGGTGTTGTGGGGGTTGCATGGTATGGGCCGTTGAGGTCGCCCCGGTGGCCGGGGAGATTTTTAGTCTATCGCGCCTTGGTATTCAGTTCTCATATTTTCCTGTTTTATTTTCTACCGCTGGCGTTGTTGTTCTATTACGCCGCACCCCGGGCGTGGAAGAGTTTGGTGCTGACCCTTTTGAGTTACGTGTTCTACGGGTGGTGGAATCCCTGGTATATCTTCCTGATGCTGGGGTCGACGATTATCGATTTCTGGTGTGGCAAGATGATCACGGCGGAAGGCGCGAGTGAGCGTCAGCGAAAGGGTGGGGTTTGGATATCGGTGGCGGTGAATCTGGCGATCCTCGGGTTCTTCAAGTATTTCTGGTTCTTCGGAACGAGTGTGAGTGCGATCTCTCAGCGTCTGGGAGCAGGGGCGCTTGAGATGTCGCCGGCACTATTTTTCCTGCTGCCGGTGGGGATATCTTTCTACACGTTTCAATCGATGAGTTACAGCATCGATCTGTATCGCGGCCATGCGCGACCGGCGCGAAGCTTTTTGGACTTCGCTTGTTATGTGTCGATGTTTCCACAGCTCGTGGCGGGGCCGATTGTGCGGTATGGGAGTGTTGCGGAGCAGTTGCGGAGCCGGGTGCATACCTTGGAGGGATTTGTGCATGGCTTGACGCGGTTTAACTATGGCTTTGCGAAGAAGATTATTTTGGCGAATCCGATGGGGGCGATTGCGGATGCGTGTTTCGGGGCGGGTGACGGTGTTTTGACGGCGCCGATTGCGTGGGTAGGTGTGGTGGCTTACGCGTTTCAAATTTATTTCGATTTCAGCGGGTATTCGGACATGGCGCTGGGCTTGGGCCGGATGTTTGGGTTCAAGTTTCCGGAAAACTTCAACTCGCCATACAAATCGAAGAGCATCACGGAATTCTGGCGGCGTTGGCATATCTCGCTTTCCAGTTTTCTGCGGGACTATTTGTATATTCCGTTAGGCGGGAATCGGAAGGGACCGGGGCGGACGTATGCGAACCTGATGATTGTCATGTTACTAGGGGGGTTATGGCATGGGGCGCAATGGACTTTTGTGGTGTGGGGGGCGATCCATGGGGGGATGTTGGCTCTGGAGCGATTGATGGGGAAGGATTCGATCTATGCCCGGTTGCCGGCGGCGTTGCGGGTTGCGATCACCTTTGTGATTGTTTTGATTACGTGGGTGTTTTTCCGGGCGGAGAATATGGAGATGGCATGGCGATATTTGGCGGCGATGTTTGGGATGGGGGGTGGGGCGGAGTCGTCGGGCTTGCTCGCCTCGTTTGTGTTGCGACCGGCGAATTGGTTTTATTTTATTTTGTGTGGCGTGTGGGTGTGGTGTTTGCCGCGGACGGGGGATTTTTTGATGCGATTGACGGTGTGGAAAGTGGTGGTGGGATTGTTGTTGCTGGTGGTGGGGGTCATGGCGATGGTTACCCAAGGATTTAATCCATTTATTTATTTTCAGTTTTAGCGTTGAGGGCAGGATGCGAAAGGAATGGAAATCAGGCGGCGTTTGGGTGGACGAAGAGGAAGTAGGAATTAGGAATGGAAGGACTGACGGAGGGTGAGTGTTGAGATGAAGAATCCCTACGAGGAAGGATTACCCCGCGAGGATATTGTGTTGGGACGGGGTTTGATGTGGGTCTTTACGGTGGTGTTTCTGGTATTGATTGTGGGACCGCCGTTGTCGCGCAATTGGGCTGACGCGTTTGGGGCGATTGAGGAGGGGGAGGAGCGATGGGTGCCGGTGGTGGAGTTTTTTCGATTTGGCAGCGAGGAGGCGCAGAATTTGTTGAAGAAGAAGAAAGCGCGCGATCCTTCGATTGCGCGGGAGGCGCCTGGGTTGCGGGATCACTTTGAGGTGTTTGAGGGGAAAGTGGAGGGGGATGCGTGGTTTGCGGAGGCGTCGCGTGCGGCGTTGCAGGATGTGATGGTGCGGGTAATGCGCGAGGGGAATCGCAAGACCGTGGTGGGAGAGGGCGGGTGGTTGTTGTATCGGCCGGCGGTGGATGCGTTAACAGGGATGGGACCTTTACGGGCGGAGCCGAAGTCGGTGGCTGATGACCCGACTTTACCGTCATGGGAGGGGCCTTTGGAGCCGATTTTGGCGTTTGGGAAGCAGTTGGAGGAGCTGGGGGTGGAATTGATTTTGGTGCCGCTGCCAGTGAAGCCGATGGTGATGGGTGGAGACGGGGAAGTGATACGGCATGCGGATGCGGAGCGTTTTTACGAGGTGCTGCGCGAGAGCGGGATTGAAGTGTTGGATATGGCGAACGAGTGGGTGACGGGGGAGTCGGTGGATGATTTGTTTCTGAAGCAGGATACTCATTGGACGCCCAGAGGGATGGAGAAGGCGGCTGATTTGGTGGCGGGGTATTTGAAGTCGCGGCCTTGGTATGGCGAGGTGGAGGGAGATGCGGGGCGGTTTGAATTCGAGGATGCGAGCATGGCGAGCGTGGGGGATCTGGTGGGGAATCTGGGTTTGGCTGCGGGGCAGGGAATCTTTAGTGAGGAAGAAGTGACGGGGCGGCGCGTGCTTGATGGGGAGACGGGTGAGGTGGTGGTTCTCAATGATCACGAGTCACCGATTGTTTTGTTGGGGGACAGTTTCACGAACATTTACCGGCAAGAGGATATGGGATGGGGGGCGGGTGCGGGCTTTGGGGAGCATTTGGCGGCGCGCCTAGGGATGCCTTTGGACGTGATTGCGCGCAATGGTCAGGCATCGACGGGAGTGAGGGAGGCGTTGGCGAATCGAGCGGGGTCGGCGCGCGAGATGCGGGACAAGAAGAAGGCGGTGGTGTGGACGATTGCGGCGCGGGATTTGTTTTTGGGTGAGAGCGCGGCGCGGGAGACCGATGTGGAGTGGGGGGAAGTAGTTTTTAATGAGAGAGCGGGCGGCGATACCGCAGCCGAATTGATAAAGTTGAAGGGTAAGCTTGATCTCAAGTCAGCGTTTCCTGATCCAGCGACGGTGACCTACAAGAACGCAATCTATGCGGTGGAGTATGAAGTGATGGAGGTCAAGGAGGGAGAGTATGATGATGGGCGTGTTAAGGTATTTTTGTGGGCGTTCAAGGACCGGAAACTGCAGCCGTCGGCCAGGTACGAGGTGGGAGCGGAACATGAGCTTAAATTGGTGCCGTTTGATCAGACACCGTACACCAGTGAGCAGCAGTCGGACGACGGAGATTTTCTTTTAGTTCCGTATTGGGCTGATGAGTTGGTGGGGGAGGAGGGGAAGGAGAAAGTGCCGATTGGTTTTTGGGTGGCGGTGGTGGGAATCGTTGGATTTTGTGGGGTGGGACGTTGGTGGGAGTGGTGGGGGCGGCGTTCGAGGATGAGAACGTGAGGATTTTTATGAGGATGGGTATCGGCAGGATGCCGAAGCGGACACGTGGGACGCGTGTGGTCCCCTTTTCACTCGGGAGCTTGGCGGCTTCAAAGCTGGCATTTGGGGCAGAAGCAGGCGGTACGGGCGCGGAGTTTTTCGCGCACCAGGGGGGTGTGGCAGCGGGGGCAAGAGAGATCGTCGGACCAACGGTGTTGGAAGAGCCAGCTTTTTGGGGGGCGGCCCCAGGTGGGCGGCTCGGTGTGGTGAGCGAGTTTATTTGAGGGGTGCTTGGCGGGTTGATCGGCGACGTATTTGAGGGCGCCTTTGCAGACGAAGCGGAGTTGTTTGAGGAGCTGATTGGCGTCGATTTGGGCGGCGGGAATGTTGGGGCGGAGGCGGGCTCGCCAGAGGATCTCGTCGGCCATCCAGTTGCCGACTCCGGGGAACGCGGATTGGTCGAGGAGAAGGGCTTTGATGGGGAGTTTTGGGTGTCGGGTGAGGATTGCGCGGAGGTGTTTTTGGGTGAAGGCGGGGGCGTGCGGTTCGGGAGGAAGATTCGACCAGGGAGCGGAGTGGCCTTCGTAGAGCAGTAGTCTTCCGAACTGGCGATAGTCATTGAAGACGAGGGTTTGGTTCTTTTGGTAGAGAACGAAGTGGTCGTGTTTAGCTGGTGTATGTTTTGGGGGTCGACATTCAAGGCGGCCGGCCATACCCAAATGAATTTCGAGGTGTTGCAGGTTCGATTTTGATCCGGGCCCGAAGGAGAAGAAGAGTCGTTTCCCGTGGGAGCGGGAAGCGGTAAGGGATTGATGGAGGAGATTTCTGCGGAGCCGTGCAGGAAAGGTATCGCGGAAGATACGGGTTTTTGGGTGGAGAGCGAGACGCAAGATTTTCTTACCGATTCCCGGGTTCCATTGGCGGCGACTGAATTCGACTTCGGCAAGTTCGGGCATCGATCGGCCGTGTGGCGGGGAGGTTGCCTTGATCAGGCGGCCTTCTTATTCTCCTGGCTGGGTTTTGCCTTACCTTTGTTGTTATTCTTGGGCTTGGGCTTGGGCGAGGACTTATTGACGGGGGTGAAATCGGACTTATGCGATTCCTTGTAGGAATCGAGGCGCTCTTTGAACTCTTCGTTATCGGGGTCGAGATCGACGGCTTGTTCCATGTATTGGATTGCTTTTGAGACATTGCCGGTTTTGAAATAGGCTTGTCCGATATGGTCATGGATGACGGGGTCGGGATCGCCACCTTCTTCGGCGATGAGGGTTTCGGCGCGGAGCAGTTCTTGGAGTGCTTTGTTGTATTCCTTTTTCTTGAAGTGATACCAGCCGAGACTGTCGACGTAGGCGCCGTTGTTTGGCTGGAGAGAATTAGCCTGGAGGATCAGTTCCCCGGCTTCATCGATGTTCATGTCGTTTTCGATCCACATGTATCCGAGGTAGTTGGTCACGAGGGCGAGGAAGTTTCTGTGATACTCGTCGACGTCTGGATCGCCGGTTTCTTCGGGGATGAGGGAGATCGTTTTGAGGAACAGTTCACCGGCTTGGTCAAAGTCTTTTAGGCGTTCATGGCTAACGGCGTATTGGAAATAGAAGGATTGGTCGAGTTCGGAGCGGTCGCCCTGTTCGTCGGCGACTTCGATAGATTTCCCGAAGGCGGGGAGGGCGTCTTCGAATTGCTCCGCGTATGAATGCGCCATGGCGAGCCACTTATTGAGAGTAATGGAGTCGGGAAAGTGAAAAAGGCCTCGCTTAAAAAGGTCGATGCTGTCTTGGTTGCGATCGACGCGGATCATGAGACGTCCGGTCATGAGGTAGTCTCCTTCGCCGCGTGGATCGATGCGCAGGGCTTGTTCAAAGTGGTGGATTGCTTTACTAAACTGGTCTTCGGAATTTTGTTGAAGAGTATTAGCATTCTTGAGGTCACCTTTATCGGCGGCCGCGAGGAATTCCGTGTGAAGGCGATTCGCCATGTTGGTGTAGATATTCGCGATGAGGCGTTGAGTACCGGGAAGGCGTGGGTGTTGAACGAGAAGATCTGAAAGGATATTAGCGGCCTTTGCAGGGTCTGGTGTTTCACCGGTGAGATGAATGCGGGCAAGTTTTTCGTAGGGATCGATTACGGTGGGATCTTCCTCGATGATGGCTCGATAGATGGGCTCCGCAAGGTGGTTTTGGCCGGAAGCGTGGTAGTAGTCAGCGACTGATTCGGCGATTGCCGGCCCGCCATCGGGAGCGTTGAGAGCCTTTTCATAGATGCGATTGATTTCGACGGGTTCAGCGGTGTCGGGATCGGGGATCGGCCAGACATGCTGGGCGATTTTCCCAAGGGCGAGCCAGTAGTCGGGCTCGTCTGCGTCGCGTGCGAGGGCCCGTTCGAGGATATCCTCGGCCTGGCGAGTGCGGTCCCAGCTGACGAGCATGAGGATCAGTCGATTGATAATCTTGGGATCGTCTGGGAATTTTTTGTAGGCATCTCGAACGGTGGCGAGGGCTTCTTCTTCGCCTTGTTCGTCGTCGGCGAAGTAGGTGGCGAGGTAGTCGGCGAGAGCGAGGTGTGGAAAGGGGTCGTTCGTGTTGGCCATCAGGTTTTGCTCAAGGATGGCGCGTCCTTTTTCGAGTTCACCATATTGGCCGGCGAGGAAAGCGGCACGCGCGGCGAGTTTGGTCGCGGTGGGATCGAGAGCGACTACTTTGGCGTAGTATTCGACGGCGCCTGAGATATCGCCAGCTTCTTCCTTGAGGAGGCCAAGATAGTAGGTGGCGTGAGCTTGTCCGCGTTTCTCGCCCTTGATTTTGAGTCGGAGTTTGGGGTTGGTTGGGGGGATTTCATGGTTGTAGATGCCGGCGAAATTCTTGTGGGTATCGAGTTTTTTTTGTCGCTCGATTTGGGCGGGGGAGGAGGCGGACTCGGTCGGCTTTGAGTTCTGGGCCGACGTGATGTCATTGGTCATCGCGAGGGCGAGGATGGTGGTGACGAGGAGTGGAGTCACTCCGTGGAGAGAGAGGGAACGATGGGCGGACGCTTTGGAAGGATCGCGAGAGGCCTGTTTTCTAGCCTGGTTCCGGCATTGGCGAGCTGACATGCGTCAGTCTATAAGTTATCGGGCGCGTGGTCAAATTCCCGATATTCACTCGCCGTTTGTCCCGGAAGATCGGAGGGATATCTCAAGGGGGTGGTGGAGACGCGTGTCTCCCGAGCCTTCGCTGATCGATTCAAGTGGCTGCTTGCCTGGGGCGCTTTACGAACGGCAAAGGCGCATCCCTTGGTTGAGCTTCGCCGCGACGGGTTTGATTGGTCCGCTGCGGCCTTGGTGAAACTTGAACCCGAGCCGACACGTCGATTTGAGTGCCGACTTGGATACAAGCGTTAACTCTTGTAGCGCAACCGCTTCTTATGGCGATTCTGCTTCATGCGTTTGCGGCGCTTGTGCTTGTTGATCTTGGTTTTACGTCTTTTTTTTAGGGAACCCATGGTTCTGAGTGGCTGCCGATCCTGTGATCCGGTGAGGGGTTACGGGATGACTTTGTTGAGAGGAAACTCGATGATTCCTGTGGCTCCGTGTTGTTGAAGCAGGGGAATGATCTCTCGGACTTGGCTTTCGTCCATCACCGTTTCCACGGCGACCCAAGCGTCGTCCCATAAAGGGCTGACGGTCGGTTGGTGGAGGGAAGGTATGGATTTGAGTATTTTTTGCAAATCATTTTTGGGGACGTTCATTTTAATCCCGACCTTATCTCGGGCGGCGAGGGCGCCCTTTAGGAGGAGAGAGAGATGGGTCATTTTGTCCATTTTCCAGGGGTCACTCGCCGCGGTGGGATTGGCGATGAACTGGGGGCAGGAGGTCATGATGGTATCGACGATTCGCAGCTTGTTTGCGCGGAGGGAGGAGCCGGTTTCGGTGACATCGACAATGGCATCAACGAGTTCGGGGACTTTGACCTCAGTGGCACCCCATGAGAACTCGACATTGGCGTTCACGTTTTTTTCTTTGAAATAATCGCGAGTCAGGCCAAGTGCTTCGGTGGCGACTGTTTTACCTTCAAGGTCTTTGACGGATTGGATGGGGGAATCTTCTGGCACGACCAGGACCCAACGGGTGGGATTGTCAGTCGTTCGCGAATATTGGAGTTCGCAAAGCGTCTCGACGTTTGCGTTGTTTTCGGCGATCCAATCTTCGCCGGTGATCCCGCAATCGAGGAATCCGTGGTCTACGTAGCGGCCGATTTCCTGGGCGCGAAGGACGCGAACGGTGATTTCCGGGTCATTAATGGCGGGGCGGTAAGAGCGTTCGTGGCCATAGATATTGAACCCGGCTTTCTCGAAGAGATCGATGGTCTGCTTTTGAAGACTTCCCTTTGGGAGGCCCAACTTGAGCTTTTCGGTTGTTTTAAGGTCGGGCATTGCAATGATGGGAAACGCCGTGTTTTCGATCTTGAATGGAGAGAGGTCTACGGTAAGGTCTGCAATTTGCGGCACCTTTTGGGGCTGCGGGGCGGACAGTATCCGTCAGGGACGAGAGAATTGCAATAAGACTGATAGATGGGGATAGGCCATGGCGATTGACGAGATGAATTTGGAGATATTGAAGCGGGCCAGCGGGGAGGCTCGGGGGCTAGCGATTGATGCCGTGGCGGCTTGTAGCTCGGGTCACTTGGGCTTGCCACTAGGATCGGCTGAGGTCGGGGCGGTGTTGTTTGGCGAGGTGATGTCGTACCAACCCGACGTTCCGCGGTGGTTGAATCGGGACCGCTTTGTTTTGTCGGCGGGCCATGGGAGCATGTTCCTGTATGGTTGGCTACACATGGCGGGTTTTGCGGTGTCGCGGGACGACTTGAGGGCTTTTCGGCAGTTGGGCAGTAACACGCCGGGACATCCCGAATTTGGTGAGACACCGGGTGTGGAAGCGACGACCGGTCCGTTGGGGCAAGGGATTGGCAACTCCGTGGGATATGCAATGAGCGGGAAGATGGCGGCGGCGATTTACAACACTGACGAGCATATCATCTTTGATCATCACGTGTTTTGTTTGGCCGGTGATGGCTGCATGCAGGAGGGGATTTCATCGGAGGCATGTGCTTTTGCGGGGCATCAGAAGTTGGACAATTTGATTCTGATCTATGATTCGAACGATGTGACGTTGGATGCCATGGCGGCGGTTACACAGAGCGAGGACACGGGGAGGCGCTTCGAAGCTTATGGCTGGGATGTTGTGACGATCGATGGGAATGATTTGGTGGCCGTGAGTGCTGCGTTGGAGAAGGCGAAGGCGGATGACAATGGGAAACCGAAACTAGTTATTTCACGAACGGAGATTGCCAGGGGAATTCCGGAGGTGGCGGGGACGGCTGCGGGTCATGGTGAGGGTGGGGCGAAGTATGCGGAGAGTGCCCGTGCTGGTTTGGGATTGCCGGCAGACGAATTGTTTTACGTGTCGGAAGAGGTAGAAGCTTTTTTTGAGACGCGGCGTGCGAAATTGAAGTCGGTCTATGATAGTTGGGAAGGTGTCTTTCACGGGTGGAAGGCGGCCAATCCGGAGTTGAGTGATCGTTTGACTGAGGCGCTTGCGAAGGGCGTGCCGACTGATCTGTTGGAGCGGATTCCCGAGTTTGCGGAGGAATACAGCGATGCGACGCGCGGGGCCGGCGGTGTGGTGATTCAGTCGGTGGCGGAGCAGATACCCGCTTTTGTATCGGGGAGTGCTGATTTGTATGGATCGACGAAGAACTACATTAAATCGAGCGGGGACTTTTCTCCCGAGAACCGAGCGGGGCGAAACATTTGGTTTGGGATTCGCGAGCATGCGATGGGTGCGATTTTGAACGGGCTAGCTTATGACGGGATCATGAGACCTTCCGGTGCGACGTTCACGGTGTTTGCCGATTATTTGCGGCCGTCGATTCGATTGGCGGCATTAGCGCATTTGCCGGTGGTTTATATTTTTACTCATGATTCGGTGGGGGTTGGCGAGGACGGACCGACGCACCAACCGGTGGAGACGTGCAGTGGCTTGCGTGTGATTCCCGGTTTGGACGTGATTCGGCCAGGGGACGCGGAGGAAGTGGCAGGTGCGTATGCGGCCGCCTTACAGCGGACCGATGGGCCGACAATGTTGCTGTTGACGCGACAGAAGCTGCCTCTGCAGAACGGGATTCCCGTGAAAGACCGGCGCGAAGGTGTCTACCGGGGTGGATATGTCGCGGTTAGGGAGCAGGCAGACTTGGAGGTGATTTTGTTGGCTACGGGGAGTGAGCTTCAGCATGCGATTGCGGCGGCCGAGCGACTTGGGCCTGGGGCTCGTGTGGTGTCGATGCCGTGTTTTGAGCGATTTGACCGGCAGTCAGCCGACTATCGCGAGGAGGTGTTGCCATCGTCGTGCTGGAAGCGCGTCTCGATTGAAGCGGGCGTGACCGGGTTATGGTGGAAGTACGTCGGGCCAGAGGGGAAAGTGATTGGGATTGAGCGGTTTGGTTTGAGTGCACCTTGCAACACGGTGATGGAAGAGTTGGGAATTACAGCGGACGGAGTGGTCGACGCAGCGGAGTCGTTGTGATGGCTGGGTGCGAAAGCGGGGTTGGGTCTTCTGTTGAAGAAGAATTGGGTGTGAGTGGATGGGGTTAGAGAGGTTGGATTTTCAATGGGTTTGATGAGGGGGGGAGCGGGGGTGATTCGAGTGGTTTGGCAGGGCCGAGGGAAAAACGTAGGAAAAGCCTTGCACGGGGATAAAGTCGACCTACTATATAGAGAATAGGTAGAATTAATGAGTTCTGAAATATCGGTGACTGGAGCGAGGGTTGAATCGTCTTCATCTGGGATTGACGGTGATTCTTCGTTTATTGATGCGAATGATCGGGGGCGAGGTTTGGAAGTGGTTGAGGCGCGTGTGGGGTTTAGTTTGAAGGACGTCTCAGGCAAGTTGGAAGGGCAAACGGCGGAGGAGCGGGTGGGTTGGGCTTTGGAACGATTTGGGTCGAGAGTGGCATTGACCTCGAGTTTTGGGGCGCAGTCTGCGGTGTCGTTGCATTTGGTTACGGAGCAGCGTCCTGATATTCCGGTGATCTTGGTGGATACGGGGTATTTGTTTCCGGAGACCTATCGATTTGTTGACGAGTTGGTGAAGCGACTGGGTTTGAATCTGAAGGTGTATCATCCGGAAGTGAGTCCGGCGTGGCAGGAAGCGCGATATGGCAAGCGATGGGAGAAGGGGGTGGAAGGGATTGAGTCGTATAATCGAGACAACAAAGTGGAACCGATGAATCGGGCTTTGGATCAAGTAAGTGCCGATGCTTGGATTACCGGGTTGAGGCGGAGTCAGAGCATCTCGCGGCGGGAATTACCGGTTTTGGCGGCGGCTTCGGGACGGGTCAAAGTGCATCCGATCATTGATTGGTCGGATCGCGATGTTTTCGACTATTTGACGGAGCATGATTTACCTTATCATCCTTTGTGGGAGAGGGGGTATGTTTCGATTGGGGATTGGCATACGACGCGAAAGCTAACGGACGGGATGTCGGAAGAAGAGACGCGCTTTTTCGGATTGAAGCGTGAGTGTGGGTTGCACGAGGATGTGGACTTCGTGATTTGAAACGTCGTGGGGACGAGATCGAGCGCGGGCAATGGCGTGATGAGTGACGTGAGCGAGCATATTTATCCTGAGTTTGAGCGGATGCTTGGACGGGAGGATAAGGAGTTGTTACTAAAGCAGCGAGGTCGGGTGTTTTGGATGTATGGGCTTTCGGGATCGGGGAAGAGCACCTTGGCGAACGCATTGGAGCGGCGTTTGCATGGCGAAGGGGTGCTGACCAAGATGCTGGACGGTGACAACATTCGCAGCGGGCTGAATCGGGATTTGGGTTTTTCGGACGAGGAACGGCGCGAGAATATTCGGCGCATTGCGGAAGTGGCGAAGCTGTTCAAGGAAGCGGGGGTGGTAACGATTGCCTCTTTCATCACGCCAACGGAAGAGTTGCGTCGTTTGGCAAGATCAATTGTGGGGGAGGAAGACTTTTGGGAGGTATATGTGAAGTGTTCCTTTGAGAAGTGTGGGGAACGCGATGTGAAAGGGTTGTATGCGAAGGCGGCGAGCGGCGAGGTGAAACAGTTTACGGGGAAGGATTCGGGATTTGAAGAACCGGGAACTCCGGACCTGACAATTGACACAGAGACTGAAAGCGTCGAGGAATCGTGCGGCAGACTATATGAGAGCGTGATTGGAGCCATCCGATGATGTCGAAGTGAATTTTTAGTTTATGCATTCATACAAACTCAACCATGTGCAGCAGTTGGAATCGGAAGCGATTTTCGTGTTGCGAGAAACGGCGGCGCAGTTTGAGAAGCCGGCGCTATTGTTTTCGGGCGGGAAGGATTCGATCGTGATGGCCCATCTTGCGCGCAAGGCGTTTCATCCGGCGCGCTTACCATTTCCATTGGTGCATGTGGACACGGGGCACAATTTTCCTGAGACGATTGAATACCGGGATCGATACGTAGAAGAGATGGGGGCACGGTTGGTGGTAGGATTGGTTCAGAAGTCGATTGACGATGGCAAGGTGAAAGAAGAGACGGGAATCAATGCGAGTCGCAACGCGCTGCAGACGGTGACTCTTTTGGACACGATTGAGGAGCATGGTTTTGATGCGGCGCTCGGGGGTGGCCGGCGGGATGAGGAGAAGGCGCGTGCGAAAGAGCGGTTTTTCTCTCATCGCAATGATTTCGGGGAGTGGGATCCCAAGAACCAGCGGCCTGAGCTTTGGAATATTTTCAATGGTCGGAAGCAGCACGGGGAGCATTTCCGGGTGTTTCCGTTGAGCAACTGGACGGAGATGGATGTGTGGCAGTACATTCTTCACGAGGACATCGACTTGCCGAGCTTGTATTTCGCGCACAAGCGGAAGGTGTTTGAACGTGCAGGGGCTTTGCTAGCAGACTCGGAGTTTGTGGCGGTGCAGCCGGGGGAAGTTGTGGACGAAAGGGTGGTGCGCTTTCGTACCATTGGGGACGCGACGTGCACTGGAGCGGTGGAATCGCAGGCGGACACGGTGGAGAAGATCATCGAGGAAGTGGCGGCGGCGCGTCAGACGGAGCGGGGGACGCGGGCGGACGACAAGCGATCCGAGACGGCGATGGAGGATCGGAAGAAGGAGGGGTATTTCTAGAATGATGAGTAAGGAAGACGAGTCGGGCTATTTAGACATGGATTTGCTGCGGTTTACGACCGCGGGGAGCGTTGACGATGGGAAGAGTACTTTGATCGGGCGGTTGCTGTTTGATTCGAAGAATACGTTCGAGGATCAGATGGAAGCGGTCGAGGCTTCGAGCGAGCAGCGGGGAGATGAGAATGTGAACTTGGCTTTATTGACAGACGGGTTGCGGGCTGAGCGGGAGCAGGGGATCACTATTGACGTGGCGTATCGGTATTTCGCGACACCGAAGCGAAAGTTTATCATCGCGGATACGCCGGGTCACATTCAATACACGCGGAATATGGTGACGGGAGCGTCGACGGCGAATCTGGCGATTATCCTAGTCGACGCGCGGCACGGAGTCGTCGAGCAAACCTCTCGACATGCGTTTATTGCTAATTTGTTGCGCATTCAGCATGTGGTTGTGGCGGTAAACAAGATGGATTTGGTTGATTACAGCGAGGATGCGTTCGGGAAAGTGGTGCATGACTTTCGGCAATTTGCATCGCGGCTTGAGAATATTGTAGAGATTACCTTTATTCCAATCAGTGCGTTGCATGGTGACAACGTGGTGGAAAAGTCGGACAATATGCCGTGGTTCGAAGGGGGGGCGCTCCTGTATCATTTAGAGAATGTTTATGTTGGATCGGACGAGAACCATGTGGATGCGCGTTTTCCGGTGCAGTGGGTGATCCGACCGCAATCAGATCGTTATCATGATTATCGTGGGTATGCGGGGAGAGTAGCGGGAGGTGTCTTCAAGCCAGGGGACGAGGTGTTGGTTTTGCCGTCGGGATTTACATCTCATATCAAGTCGATCGACACGTTTGACGGCTCATTGGAAGAGGCTTTTGCGCCGCAATCGGTAACGATGTTATTGGAGGACGAGATTGATATCAGTCGGGGCGACATGATTGTGAAGGCGAACAATCCGCCGCATCAGGAGCAGGACTTAGAAGCGATGGTGTGTTGGTTCTCCGAGCGGCCGCTGACGCCTCGTGGCAAGTATGTTTTGAGGCAAACGACAAAAGAAGTGAAAGCCTTGGTGAAGGAGGTGCGCTACAAAGTTAACATCAATACTCTGCACAAGATCGAGGATGATTTTGAGTTTCATTTAAACGATGTGGGGCGGATTGCGTTGCGGACTTCAGCCCCCTTGTACTTTGACAGTTATCGGCGGAATCGGAACACGGGGAGCTTTATTTTGATTGATGAGCAGACGAACGAGACGGTGGCGGCAGGGATGATTGTTTGAGAATGGGAAAGTGGATTTAACGAAGGATACCTCGTTATTTGGCTATCGCGTCGCGGATGGGAATCGAGTGGAGGCGTTGGGGCAGAGAAGACACCTAGGTGGGAGGAAGAGGGAGGCGCAGGGGTGATAGAAGCGCTTCGCGATCAGCGGAAAATTCTGGGATCGGCTTTCGGATTCCAGAAGCCATTTTGCTCCTTGGGGCCGAACCAACCGAGTTGGTGTTTATCGTTGTCGCCGCCGTAGTAGTTGGCGCTGTCTGAGGTATCAGCTGGAGCTTCGGCGGAGACGTGGCCGTCGCACCAGGCGACAAGGGCTTTTCCATTGGCGCGGAAATGGGTGCTGGGCTGGAGAGCGCCTGCGGGGTTGCCTTTGCTGTCGACCCATTCCCAGGGTTCGGAGTAGGGGTATTCCTGGGTGCCCTCTGCCCGGGCAAGGGCGGTCGTGGTGAACATCACCGTTTGTGAGGGGTTGGGTAGATCGGTGATGAGGGCAGGTTTGAAGGGATTTCCCGGGGTGCCGCCGATGTAGCTTGCGTTATACCCGTAGCCGCCGGTGCCGAGTTCGAAGGTTTGTGAGGTTTCGATATCTTTGAAGAGCGGGCAGACTTTGACGCGACCATCGCCGCCTATGTAGGGTCCGAGGAAACCGGCGGAGCCGTCGAATTTTTTCCCTGACGAGGCGCGGTATCCGTGCCAGCGCGTGCGGTTGGGTCGGTCTTGGGCGGGGCAGAATTCGCCGCCATTGTCGGCGGCGTAGGCGAGGTTTGCAGCGGCGAGGCTGCGGAGGTTACCCATGGATTTGATGGCTTTGCCTTGATCAACGGCCTTTTGGTATGCGGCGGTTCCGAGGCCGGCGACGATGGCGAGGATAATTATGACGACGAGTAGTTCGAGGAGCGTGAAGCCGGGAGCTGATGGGTTCGTGTGCAGCGGATGGGTCATTCGTCAAGGTGAGGTGAAACGCAGTCTCAAGAAGCGGTGGTTGAAGCTGGCGAGAGGGTAGGCGTCATCGACGGTGACGTGCATGCTGGTGCCGGCGGTGATTTCGGTAACATTGCCGGCACCGGGGGTGCCGACGGCCTCGACAGGGGAGCCATTGGTGCTGCGGGCGATTTCGGTCCAAGAGGCAAGGCTGGTGGACGCTTCGACGTGGATTGTGAGATCAAGGGCATTGGGGGAGCGAGGGAAGGCGAGTTGGAGGGCGGTTCCGGAGGCGCTAGGGGTGGGGCGTTGGGTGGGTGAGTTGGGTCGCTTGGGGTCTGTGTTGAGGGCACGTTCGACGATGTTGACGACGGAGTCGCGATCGGGGTCGGCTAAATCACCGCTGACGGAGGGGAGGAGTAATTCGGCTTCGGTGAAGTGGGCGCTACGCCAGATCGCAGGGGTCGTGCCGAGGACAGCCACAGCATCGAGGTCGAAACCGGCGGAAGATCCTGTGGGATAAGGGTCGTAGATCGGGTTGCCGGAAGAGTCAAAGGTGCTTCCATCGCCGACAATATCTACGATACGCACGTGTGTGGCCGATGAGAGACCAAGGTCAGCGAGATCGAAGGGAGTGCCGAAAGCGAGACGGTATTTGCCGGCAAATCCGCTAATGTTTGTGGTGTCAACTCCATTCTGGTCGAAGGACGGAACGAGGTTCGCGGTGAGCGAAGTAGCTGGGAATCGAACAAAGACTACACCGTCGGCGCTGACTTCAACAAATGCGAGTTCGAGGAAATTATCGTTAAAGGCATTCTCGAAGACGGCAAAGTCGGGGCCGGGTCCGTCGACGATGGGTTGTGAGAAGGTGAGGGTGATTTGTCCACCTTGGCCGAGGGAGACGACTTGAAGGACGTCGTTGAAGAGGTCAGAGCCGTCAACGGCGGCTCCAAGGGCTTCAGTGGGGTCGTTGAAAACCTCGCCTTCGAGGCCTTGGGCGAAATTGGCGTATCCAGAAGCCCAGAAGCGAATGCGAGGATCGTCGTGCGGGACCGCGGTGGTTTTGGAATCGGGTGGCGAGGGAGCAAAGGGCCCCGCCGCGAGCGGGAGAACGCAAAGGGCGATGCCCGCCGCGGCGAGGGCCAGAGGAGGAAATGATAGTGGGGCTCGGGTTTGCTTCACGGGATTCGTCGACGTCGCGCGAAGACGGCAAAAACTGCTCCGTAGATAAGGAGGGCACTCGAGGGTTCTGGAACGATGAAGAAAGAGGATGAGCCCAAGGTGAAATTTGTGGTAACGGCGTAGAGTGCCGAACCGTTGTGGGCAATGGGGCCGATGAATCCGGGTGGAGGATCGGGGACGGCTGTTTCAGAGGGAATGGTCAGATCGACAAGGGACAGGTCGCTTCCCGAGAAATTTCGGTAGAGGCCCTCTCCGGCGACGAAGTCGAAAGCAGAGTTACCGGCCGTGGCGAGGAAGGAGGATTCCAACGAGAAGTCGATGGGATTGGTGTTGTCGATTGCGTTCATGATGGCCGAATCGGTAAACATGAAGATATCGGTGGGAATGTTGAATCCGCTGCTTCCGTAGTAGAGGGCGCCAGCGGTATCGAAGGCAATCGGACCGGAGAAGTCGTTCGTGTTGGTAACCACGAGGGTGGTGGCGCCGGAGCTGAGGTTGACTTCAAAGATCTGATTATTGGCGCCTCCCAAAGGATTTGCGGAGACGAATGCCTTTCCTGAGACTGGCGAAAACTCTAGGTCATAGTTGAATGCGACGGTGGCATTGGTGGTGGGAGTGCCACCACCCAGAGGCAGTGATCGGATCGTACCATCGGTACTTTCGCCGAAATAGACTCGACCATTGTTTACAGTGACGAAACTGCCGAAGATTGCGTCGGCATCGGCGTAGTCGAAGAGGACCGTGGAGTCGGTGTATCCAGAGGAAAGCGTACGAGAGATGAGTTGAGTAGTAGAACTGCTCCGATCGAGGTAGTAGAGGTTTCCTGTAGGGTCGAAAGCGATGGCGTCGATGACACTGGAGGGGGTAGTGAAGATCAGCGAAGCGGCTCTGGTGGCAGGCGCAATGCTGGTGAGAATAGCCGCGGCAACGAGGGCTGACGCGAGGATACGGCGAGTGCTCCGCCTAAGCCCAATATGGGCGGCGAGGATATGGATGCTCATGCTTCTTTTGGTCGAAGAAGGTTTTGAAAGACCGCCTCTCTCTAGCTAATGCTCGAGATGGAAAAAGCGGGCTCTGTTATGAGGACAAACCGGGCAAGTATTCTGACTTCTGGCTTCGGGCCTTTGTCCCACCTTCACTGCCGAGCCGGCGAACCGGGGTGGCAATTGGCGTTTGGGCGGATCACCGAGGTGATCTGCTTCAGGGACGTCGTATCCAGTTACAGCAGCGCCAACTGTTCCGGGTTTTCACCGGATTCCATGCGGCGGCATGTCTGAGCGGAGCTTGGATGAGGGTGTGAAGAAAGTAAAGGGGGAATTTATTGAGAGGCTATCGCCCATGTGACGATGACGGTATTGGTAAGCGTGACGGGCCGAACGAGCCGATGCTTTATTGAGGCGAGAGAACAGCGGGCGTAAATTAGCCGGCGGCGCGCTTGCGGTTGAGGTAGACTTTGGCTGCACCTTTCATGCGTGAGAGGACATAGTAGACGGTTTGGGAGCGTTGACGGACGAGTTCGGCGCCAATGATGCGCGGGACGAAGTCGGCAGGGATTTCGAGAACTTGCTGCGGGGTGCAGCCATCGAGGCCACGGCACAGGATGGCGGTCATGGCCTTAGTCAGGGTCTGGACTTTGGGGCCGAGGGAGACTTTGAATTCGGCATGGTTGCTGGGGTCGACATTGAGAAAGATGCCGACGGTGTCCGTGCACTCCTCGTCTTTTCGGACATCCTCAAGGTCGAATGATTGCCCGTCGGAGGGTTCGTAATTTGCAGCGCTATCGGCGTAGTTGATGAGGTTTTCCCTTTTTTCGGGATCAGGGAGGTATTCGAAGAGATCGATGATCTCTTGTAGGGTCGATGGGAGCGAGGCGGACATCTTGGATTATTTTTGATCGGTATTCAGCAGTCGGGTAGAGCTGGCTGGGCCCTGCTCCTTGGCGGGCGGTGCGTCTGTCCCCGGATGATGGCGGCGCGGAGGCGTGTTAAACGTCTTTTTCGATGGGGTTGCCCACCATGTTCCCCCATTCGGTCCATGAGCCGTCATAGTTTCGGACGTTCTCGTAGCCGAGGAGGTATTTGAGGACGAACCAAGTGTGGCTTGAGCGTTCGCCGATACGGCAGTAGGCGATGATATCGTCGTCTTGCGCGAGACCGAGCTCGTCCCGGTAGATGGCGGTGAGTTCTTCGGTGGTTTTGAAGGTGGCGTCCTCGTTTGCAGCACGGGCCCAGGGGCAGGATTTGGCACCTGGAATGTGACCGCCGCGGAGGACCCCTTCTTGTGGGTAGTCCGGCATGTGGGTGACGGAGCCTTCGAATTCCCCGGGCGAACGGACATCTACCATGGGAGCGTGCCGGTTCATATGGGCGAATGTATCTGCGTGGAAGGCGCGGATGGAATTATCGTTTCGGGAATCGGGCTCGGGGTATTCAGCGGGTTCGTAGACGGGAACATCGCGTGTGATTTCGCGATCTTCGGAAATCCAGAGATCGCGGCCTCCGTCCATCACTTTTGCATTCGAATGGCCGAAGAGTTGGAAAACCCAGAAAGCGTAGCATGCCCACCAGTTTGATTTATCGCCATAGAACACCACAGTCGTATCTGGGGTGATTCCATTTTTTCGACAGAGTGTTGCAAAACCGGCAGTGCCGACATAATCACGGACGGTTTGGTCATTCAGATCGGCGCGCCAGTCTATGTGGACGGCACCGGGAATGTGCCCAGTGTCGTAGAGGAGGATATCTTCGTTTGATTCAACAATGCGAATGTTAGGATCAGCGAGGTGGTTGGCGACCCAACTGGTTGAGACGAGGACTTCGGGGTGGGCGTATTTGGAGAATTTGGTTTCGGACATTGCTGGAGTGGGAGGGGCTTTCTAGGATGGAGTCGCAACGATAGATGGCGGGGCTTTGGGCTGCAAGTGGAGATAGGTAGTTGTTCACCATTCGCAAACAAATCCATTGGCGGTAACGGCGTTTGGGTGTGCAGGATACCATTCGCCGCCAGCGTTTCCTCCGGTTTTTCGATTTTTAATGAGGCAGATGTGATCTTTTTTTTCGGTGCGGGCGCTGAGCGCCACGTTCTCGTAGAAGGCGGGGTTTCCGTTGCTCCATTTGTAGATTTTCAGCTTGCGATCCCACCGCGCGCCGATGAGGACAGGCTGAAAATCGGTCAATCTACCAATGAATTGGTCCTCCGCTCTGCTTTCGATGGCAACGAGTTGTCCGTTTTTTGATTCGCACCATTCCTTTGCTTCATTGTAGGACATCTGTTTTGGTATGAAGAGATAAAAGCTGTCTTTGAACTCAATGGCTTGCGGGGGAATTTTAGGGTCGGACGTTTCCTGAGCAGTGAGGCGGGGCAGGAGGATAGCCACGGAGAAAATGATGATGATACCGGCCAGCGACGAAAGGCGGTGCGTCTGGGATTTCAGGGCTTGCACAAACATCAATCTGGTGGGTGTCATGAGGCGTGTCAAACGGGTGCTTGCTGACGGACTTGATTGTGTGCGTGGACGGGAGGCCTGGATAAGATATATCGATTCGCCATTGGCGTAGCCCTCGGACATGGGGTATTTAGTGCGGACTTATGAAGACGCAAACCCTGTTCTTGTTGGTTTTATCCTTGGTTGTGGTTCTTGAGGCGCGGGCGGATGACCGGCCGAATATTCTGTTTATCTTTACTGATGATCACGCGCCCCATGCGATTGGAGCTTATGACGGGTGGTTGAAGTCTGTAAATCCGACGCCACGGATCGATCAACTGGCGGCGGATGGGATGGTTTTTGAGAACAGCTTTTGCACCAACTCGATTTGCGGGCCGAGCCGAGCCGTGATTCAAACGGGCAAGCACAGTCATAAGAATGGTTTCATGAACAATGGGAATACCTTTGATTGGGATCAGCAGACGTTTCCGAAATTGTTGCAGGACGCGGGGTATCAGACGGCGATTTACGGGAAGTCGCATCTAAAGGGGGAACCGCAGGGATATGATTCATGGGCGGTGTTGCCAGGGCAGGGGCTTTACTACAATCCAGATATGATCACGCCTGAGGGCAGAGTGATGATTGAGGGATATTGCACGGACATCGTAACGGATATGGCGGTGGATTTTCTGGAAGAGGGTCGTGATCCAGACAAGCCGTTCATGTTGATGGTTCAACACAAGGCGCCGCATCGCAACTGGATGCCTGCCTTACGCCATCTCGATCTATACGCGGACGAAGATTTGCCGGAGCCGGACACGCTTTTTGACAAGTGGGAGGACAATGCGCCGCCCGCGCGATATCAGGAACTGGAGATAGATCGGCACATGGATTTGAATTACGATTTGTTTGTCGATTTGACGGCAGATTTCGTGGGGGAGGCGACGCAGAAGCGGCAGGATAAATCGGCATGGAACAACATGAAACGGATGACGCCGGAGCAGATGGAGGCATGGCGTGCAGCCTATGGCCCTCGTGACGAGGCGTTTCATGAAGCGAACTTGAGTGGAGATGAGTTGGTGCGGTGGAAATATCAGCGGTATGCGAAGAACTATCTACGGAGTGTGATGGGGGTGGATGAGAGTGTGGGTCGTCTTCAGGACAAGCTTGAAGAATTGGGTTTGGACGAGAATACCATCGTGATTTATTCGTCGGACCAGGGTTTTTACATCGGGGATCATGGTTGGTATGACAAACGATGGATGTATGACGAGTCCTTGAAGATGCCGTTTATCATCAAGTGGCCGGGGACGATCGAGGCGGGGTCACGGAACACGGATTTGATTCAGAACATCGACTATGGGCCGACGTTTCTGGAAATGGCGGGTGCGGATATTCCGGAGGACATGCAGGGGGAATCGATGGTGCCGTTGTTGAAGGGGGAGACGCCGGATGATTGGCGGGATGCGATTTACTATCATTATTACGAGTATCCGAGTGTGCATATGGTGCCGCGTCACAACGGGGTGCGGACGGATCGGTATAAGCTGATGCATTTTTATCAGTTCGGGGATGAGTGGGAGTTTTATGATTTGGAGGCCGATCCTGATGAGAAGACGAATCTTTACGACAACCCGGAGTATGCCGCACAGATCGAGATGATGAAGAAAAGGCTCATGGAACTTCAGGACTATTACGAAGACGACAGCGACATGTCGGAGAAGCCGCAGGAATGGCAGGATGAGGTGCGGCCGGGGACGGCCTCGGTGGCGAACTAGGATTTGGTCAATGGGATCGTGTGTTCCGCGGGTGAGAGCGTTCGCTACGATTCGCAAATGATATCCAGCTTCAGTTTTTTCCCGCGGGATCTGGCGTTGAGGGTAGTTTGTGAAACGATAGATATCGTGACGTCGAGGGAGGGAGCCTGCTCTGGGCCGTGGGGATCTGTGGCGGCCTTCGTGGTTCTTGGAGCGATGGGCACAGTGTTCGCTCCGGCAACGGTCGCGGTGCCGGTGGACATGAGTTCATACAAGACCACCTGTGGTGTCGGCGTTCGCGAGGAGGGCGATGGGCTCATTGTAAATTGGGATACTCCGGAAGGGGCGACGGAGCTGGCGATTAGCCTATCTGGCGAAGGGGCACTTGTTCGGTCAATTGCGGTGGCCTCGGGTGAAGGAGAACTGGTTTCTGTATTGCGTGATGTGGATCCGGCTACGGTTTTGACTCTTGCCGAGCGGGACTTGGAGAAGCGCAATGGGTGGACAATATTCTTTGATCACACGGATCACAAGCCACGCCGGACACGACCTTTGTCGTTGAAGCTTGAGGGTGTGGTCGTGCGGAGCGAGGGGCGGCGATGTGTCATTGATATTGCGAGACTGGAGGGGCATGGCTTTTCGGGAGACCTTCGTTTTACCGTATATAGCGGCTGTGATTTGATTCACGTTCAGTCGGTTGTCAGCACTGAGAAAGAAGCCCGTGCGCTGTTATATGATGCTGGATTGACCTGTGATCCGGATGGAAAATCGGTCGCTTGGATCGGCCTTGACGATCGGGTACACCGTATTGAGGCGGGTGGTTTCACGGGGACTCCTCAGAAAGTGCTTCATCGGACGATTGCGGTTGAGACTGAGACGGGAGGAGTGGCGGTATTTCCTCCGCCGCACCGCTATTTTTACCCGCTTGATGAGGCTTACAACCTGGGGTTTACCTGGCGTGGCAACGACTATTTAGGTCATGTGTCAGGCTTTGGGGTGGGTATTCGTCAGGATCCGAAGGGCGACAAGCGGTGGGTGCCGTGGTTTAACGCGCCGCCGGGACCTGAGCAGAAATTGGGCATCTTTTGGCTGGCATCCCAGCATCGTGGAAAGGGCTTGTTCGAACGGGTGAAGGCGTATACCCATGGCGACCGTTTTGTAGAGCTCGACGGGTATAAGACTTTCACGAGCCACTATCATATCGAGCATGCGACGAAAGTCATTCAAGCGCGGGAGAATGGTTCGTCTGACTATTTACCGCCCGAGTTGGAGAAGCCTGAGTTTGTCGACGTCTTCAAAAATGCCGGCGTGCAGATTGTTCATCTGGCGGAATATCACAATCGGCTCGGGCGGGAGCGGCGGAAACCTAGAAGAGCATTTTCGCTGCTACAGGTTCTTCATGACGAATGCGATAGACTCTCGGACAAAGAGCTCCTGATTCTCCCGGGCGAGGAACCGAACGTGCACTTGGGTGGTCATTGGATCAGTTTTTTTCCGCGTCCGGTCATGTGGTCGCTTGGCCGGCCGGAGGGCACTCCGTTTGTAGAGGACCATGCGGAGTTCGGGCGTGTGTACTATGTTGGCAGCGCCGAGGATGTGTTGGAGCTGATGGAACGGGAAGAGGGCCTGATGTGGACGGCACACCCGCGTATTAAGTCATCGACGGGGTATCCGGATGAACACCGTGAGGCGTCCTTTTTCAAGTCTGATCACTTTCTTGGAGGTGCGTGGAAGGCCATGCCGGCTGATTTATCGCGAGAGCGCCTCGGGTGGCGTGTGTCGGACTTACTGGACGACATGGCAAATTGGGGTGGGAAGAAGCAGATTGTTGGTGAAGTTGACATCTTCCAAGTGGATCGAACGACTGAGTTTTATGCGCATGCGAATATCAACTATTTGCGTCTCGACCATGTTCCGAGTTTTGAGGAAGGGTGGGGGTCGGTTTTGGAAGCTTTACGGGACGGTTCATTCTTTATCTCCACGGGCGAAGTCTTGATGCCGAGGTTTAGTGTGGGTGGCAAGGAATCGGGTGAGACTTTGGAGTTGGATGTGTCCGGGCGGGCGAAGCTTCAGGCCGACCTGACCTGGACATTTCCGATGGCGTTTGCGGAGGTGATCAGTGGCGACGGAGAAGCGGTTTACCGACAGCGTATTGATCTTTCCGAGACCAGCGCATTCGGCGAGGAGACGCTGAGGGTGCCACTTGATCTGAAGGGCAAGATATGGGTTCGTCTTGAAGCGTGGGATGTAGCGTGCAACGGGGTCATTTCACAGCCTATCTGGCTTCATTCAATCGGCGATGCCAAACGGGAAAAGTGATTGATTGGAAGAAGCAGAATTGAATTTCTCCCGGGCTGGCGACACGAGGGAATGGCTCAACTTGAAAATGCTATGACACGCGCTCTTTACCCATTATTATTGGCGGGCCTTTTCTCTTTGAATCTTGTCGCTCAAGAGATCCATCCGAACCCGCCCGCGGATCAGTATGATGAGACGCATCGATTTGTGTTCTATGCGGTTCTCGAGGGATGTTTCGACTCGGGCGTGACGCAAGAGGAAATCGATTTGATCATACCGGTTCGTCCGAGCGAAGAGGGACGGCGTAACATCACCGCGAATCTGGTTTATACCTGTCCGCTATGTTCTCCGGCATTTGATGCCTTTCGTTTATATTCGGATCGGAGGATATTTATCAGCGGGATCAGCGAGGATGCGGCCTACAACACATTTGGCCCAGGGTTAACGCAAGCTCAGAAAGCGGCGCTGCGGGCCGGGGGGCGCGAACGCCGGGCGGTCATTCAGGAGCTTATTGCGGGTTGGATTGACAATCGAATTGAGGCCTGGAGATTGGATTCCGGGGAGGAACAGCAATTGCGGGGCGAATTGACGGAAATGCGGGAAGCAGGTGAGGCGGCTTTGGCGAAGATCAAAGCCGGCGAAATGGGGCGGGAACTGCAGGAGATTTATATTGCTCGCGAAGGGTGTCCGGTGTGCTCGGGAGCAGCGCCGGCGGGGAGCGGGAAGTAGTATCTCGGAAGGTTAAATTTCTTGCTTCGGGAGAGCGACGAAGAGTTTGTCACCGGGCGCAATGGGCGTGGCATGGTTCCAATGGAGGAGCCAATTTTCCCGGATGGATACGCCTTCGGGAAAGGCGGGTTTTGCGGTGAACTCGGTATGGCGACCGGTATTATTCACGGTGAGCACTTCAATGGGAATGCCGTGTTCGACGGGGGTCGTGGATACATGGCATTCTTCGGGGTGGGTCCACGTTTCCGGTGAACCGTTTAAAGAGGGGATCAAGTTCGCGGGACCGAAGAGGCGGGCACAGTATCCGTTGGCTGGGTGACGGTAGACTTCGGTGGGGGAACCTAGTTGGGCGATTCTTCCGTTCTCGAGCACAGCGATCTGATGGGCGATGGCGAGAGCGTCGTCGGTGTCGTGGGTGACAATCACTGCAGTCGTTTTCAGGTCGTTGAGGATGGTGCGGATTTCGTCCCGCAGGCTGCGCCGGAGGGCCGGATCGAGATTGGAGAAGGGTTCGTCGAGGAGAAGTGCAGCGGGTTGTGGAGCGAGGGCGCGGGCAACGGCAAGGCGTTGGCGTTCGCCACCGGAGAGTTCGTGTGGGTAGCGGCTGGTGTATTTTTCAAGACCGACCATTGATAAAAAACGGTCGATGATCTCCAGCTGCTCCGACTTTGGAGTTTCGTGGATGCCGTAGGCGATATTCTGTGAGGCGGTGAGATGTGGAAAGAGAGCACCATCTTGGAAGATCATACCGACGCGGCGTTTTTCGGGAGGAACCCAAGTGTGACTATTGGCGACGGGTGAATCGTTGATGAGGATTTCTCCGGAGTCGGGATGTTCGAGGCCAGCGGCGAGGCGAAGGAGAGTGGTTTTTCCGCTCCCGCTTTCCCCGACGAGGGCCAGGATTTCTCCGGCGGACGCGGTCAGGTCGACTTGGTCGACGGCAGGCAGGGTGGTTTTCGGGTAGGTTTTGCGGACCTGCCGGAATTGGATGGGGGCACTCACGGGGTATTGCGGCGCATGTAGCGGTTCAAGATGATGAGGCCGAAACCGCCTGTGAGAACGATGATTAGAGAAGGCACGGCAGATTCCTGGATGCGTCCTTCCGTAGCGAGTCCGAAGGCGGTGGTGGCAAGTGTTTCGAAATTGGCGGGCCGCAGGATAATCGTCAATGGCAATTCTTTGAGGATATCGACGAATACGAGCATGGCGGCGGCGATGATGGTGCCTCGGAGAATGGGGATATTGATTTTTCGGAGTGTTTGGCCGGGAGACTTTCCGAGGATTCGCGAGGCGTCGTCGAGGCTTGCGCAGACGCGGGTCATTCCGGCACGGACGGGCTGGAAGGAAACGGCGAGGAAGCGGACGATGTATGCGAAGCCGATGGCGATGAGCGAGCCGCTCAGGAGAAGTGATGGGAGGCCGAAGCGGGAGGAGAGGGATGCAAAGAGGGAGTCGGTAGAACCGAGCGCGACCATCACGCCGATGGCGACGACGGCGCCCGGGGCGGCGTATCCAATGGTGGCGACGCGGTTGATGCCATTGAGGAAGGGGGAGCGATGGAGGCGTTGTGAGTATGCAAAGAGAATTGCGATCGCGGTGAGGATGAGAGTCGTGACAAGCGCGAGGAGAACGCTGTGAGTGATGTGTTGTTTGAAATCGGGTGTAAGGACTTTGTGCCAAGTCAACATGGACCAGGTGACGAGTCGCCAGAGCGGGAAGAGGAGGCCGATGGCGAGAGGGATGAGGCAGGTGACGACTGCGGCGAGTGCGCGAGGGCGAGAGAGCTTACGTCGTGCTAGGGGTGCGGGATTTCCGGTGGGTTCGGCGAAGCGTGCGCGACCCCGCTGGGCATTTTCGAGAGCTAAGAAAATGAGGAGTGCGACCATGACGATACCTGCGAGGCGGATGGCAGACGCGCGGTCGCCGAGGCCGAACCAAGTGCGAAAAATGCCTTCGGTTAGGGTGGGGACTCCGAACAAGTGAACGGCGCCGTAATCGTTGATGACTTCCATGAGGACGAGGCTGAGGCCGGCGGCGATGGCGGGGCGGGCGAGTGGGAGGGCGACGGAGAAGAAGGTAGATGCAGGGCTACGCCCCAGGGTTTGGGCGGCCTCGATAACGGCCCGTCGCTGTTGCGAGAAGGAGGCACGCGCGCCGATGTAGATATATGGGAAGAGGACGCCTGCGAGTAAGATTGAGAGAAGGCCGTAGCGCATTGCTTTTTCGGCGAGGGAGAAGGTATGGATGCCGAAGGATTCTCGAATTTGGATGAGGAGAGGGATGGCTTGTTCGGGGAAGTGATAGTAGGCCAAGGCGGCGACGTAAGTGGGAACGGCGAGGGGGAGGACGAGCGCCCATTCGAAGAGGCGCCTTCCCGGGAAATCGAAGGCGGAAACGAGCCAGGCTTGAGGGACGGCCATGACGAGAGCGAGAAGGGAGACGGCAAGGGAGATGCCGATGGTATTGCCGATGTAGGTTAGGAGGACGGTATCGGTAATATGGGACCATTTGGGTCCGGCATTGCCGAGACCGACCACCACGATCGCGAGTGGGGTGATAATAAGAAGGGCGACTAAAAGCGTTGAGGTGGACCAAAGGTCCACCTCACGCTTAAAGAATCTATTGATGTTTGAAACCACGAGGGCGTGTGGCGATTACTCCCAGCCGGATTCGTTGAAGACCTCGACGGCGCTTTCATTGAGTTCGCCCAAGGTGGAAAGGTTCAAGGTATCGGCTTTAAACTCGCCCCAGCTTTCCTGGAGGTCGGACCACTCGATACCGTCGACGACCGGGTATTCATAGGTTGTTTGCGGGAAAGTTTTCTGAGCTCCATCTGACGAGAGGAATTCGAGAAACTTGATAGCATCTTCGGGGTTTTTGGATGCTTTGGTGAGGCCGGCGCCGCTGACATTCACGTGGGTTCCGCGTTCATCTTGATTTGGGAAGAAGACTCCGATGGCTTCGGCGACTTCACGGTCTTTGGGGTCTTCGGAGTTGGCGAGGAGACCGACGTAGTAGGTATTTACGATGGCGAGGTCGCCGAGGCCGGCGGCCACGGCGCGCATTTGGTCGCGATCGCTTCCTTGCGGCGGGCGGGCCATATTTTCGCGAACGGCCTTTGTCCAAGTGGCGGCATCATCGCGCCCATGGGCGGCGATAATGGAGGCGAGGAGGGATTGGTTGTAAATATTGGAAGACGACCGAGCGAGGACCTTGGATTTCCACTTGGGGTCTGCGAGGTCCTCGTAGGTCGAGAGATCCGCGGGGTCCACGCGATCTTTGTCGTAGGCAATGATGCGAGCGCGCTGGGTAAACCCGAACCATTTGTTATCGGGATCGCGGAGGTTTTCGGGGATGCGTTCTTCGAGAACGGCGGAGGTGGCGGGTTGGAGGAGGTTAGCAGCCTTTGCGCGCTCGAGGCGTCCGGCGTCGGCGGCCATGAGGATATCGGCCGGTGAATTGTCTCCTTCGGCTTTGAGGCGTTCGATGAGTTCATCGGCGCTGGCTTTGACGACATTCACTTTGATGCCAGTTTGCTTGGTAAACTCGTCGAAGAGTGCGTCGTCGGATTCGTAGTGGCGGTGGCTATAAAGGGTGATTTCGCCGGCGAAGACGCTGGAGGCGAAGAATGCAGCAATTGCGATGAGCAAGGATATTTGTTTCATGGTTAGTCAGTTGGTTTTGGGATTGTTTGGGTTTTTTGTAGATCTGTTTCACAGAGAATTCAGGAAATTAATTAGGTCGTCTCGTTCCTGTTTTGGAAGATTTCGGAAGTGTTCACGAGAGACTTCGGCTTCGCCGCCATGCCAGAGAATGGCCTCGGTAAGATTGCGAGCTCTTCCGTCGTGGAGGAAGAAGGTATGGCCATTGACGACTTCGGTAAGGCCGATGCCCCAGAGTGGAGGGGTGCGCCACTCGGTTCCTGAGGCTTGGAAGTCGGGGCGATGATCGGCAAGGCCTTCGCCCATATCGTGAAGGAGGAGATCGGTGTATGGGCGGATCGTTTGGTTGTTGAGCTCGGAAACAGGATGGAAGTCACCGGTTTCCATTTCGGGTATATGGCATTTTGCGCAGCCGGCCTCGTGGAAGATCTGTTTTCCGTGGCGGACGGACGGGTCAGTCCAGTTGCGTCTTGCGGGGGGTGCGAGAGTTTGCTGATAGGTGACGACGCGATTGAGGAGGTGGTCGTCGATTTCAGGGGTTCCGCCGTTGGGCAGGCCATCGAGGGAGGCGGCCTGGGTGGCGGTGAAGTTTTCCCTAGGATTGACGGGACTGGTGATTCCGATATCCCCGAGAAAGGCGTCGGCGGTTTGCTGGCGGAGGTTGGGTTGATTGGCTTTCCAGCCGAAGCGACCGAGTTCTTCTTTTTGGGTATCTTTGTTCCAGACCCAATTGGGGCGGCCGGAGATGCCATCACTGGATTTTGAGTCATTGGGATCAGCGAAGGAGAGGATTGTTTTTTCGGGGACGGCTTCAAGTAGTCCGAGACCGTGGACGGGCGGGGCAACGCGAGCGCTCAGGAGGACGTCTTCTTTGGGTGCGGGATAAGCGCCGGAGGGGACGAGGTTAAGGATGGGTTTGCGCAACGTGTAGGGGGATCCGTCGGAGAAGTGGCCGGGGACCTCTTTATAGGATATCTCGACGTTACCTTCGGGGTCGGCGCCAGGGACGGCGCGAACACCGAGCTGATCTCCGTAGGTGGGATCGGGTATGGGTCCGCCATGGGAGGTTTTTCCTGGGACGCTTAGGCGGATGAGGAGGCTGGTCATGAGTTCATCTGGTTCGGGGGGGCGACCGCGTCCGTCGTGGGTGTGGCATGAGGAACAAGAACGGGCGTGGAAAAGAGGGCCGAGTCCGTCTCGAGCTTCGGTCGAAGCGGGGGCGAGGACCCAGTTTTTGTTGAAGAAGGAATTTCCAACGACATGGGCGCGTCTGTTTTCGCGAGAGATGTTGGCGATGGGGAGGCCGAAGGCGTTTCTGCCATTTTGGAACACGGTTGTATCTCCACCGCTCAGTTCCTCGCTGGGCATTGAATTTTCAATCTCGGGAGCGCCTTGGGCCGGGGTGAGCGACGTTGTGATGACCCAGGCCAGTGATGCGATGTTAGGCGGGGCGAGAGTCATCGGGATGTTCGGGGCGACAGGGTGGGTTACGAGGCTTCTTCCGTGATGGGAACCTCAAAGCCCATTAGTCTGCTGAGCTCAACGATAAGATCGGCTTGGTCTTCGAGGGATGCGACCACGATCATGATGCCTTGGCGCCCTGGGGAATCATCTTCGCCCAAAATGGCCTGGTCGAAGGGGACCGGGATTGCCTTGGATTGCAGGACAGAAGCGTTGATCTGGGTATCGAGCTTGTTGGCTAGGTCGGGGTTGAGGGATTGGGCGAGATCCTTGATGCCTGTGCCGGTAACGGTGGAACCGTCGTTTCGGGTGTAGCTGCCGTTCCAGACGTTGGCGATCCCTAGGGCGTTGTAGACGACATCGTTGTGGGTGGTATCACTGAAGCAGGAGTGTTCGTCTTCCTGAGCTTGTGTCTCGTACGCGACGAGGAGGCGTTCGCCTGAGAGTTCGAAGCCGCTGAGCATTGACATGCCAGTGAGGATGCTTTTAACGGATTCGGCAGAATCAGCGGTGAGGAACATTTTGCGATAATTGTCTTTGTCGGGTGCCCAATCGGCGACGAGGGATTCGAGGTTTTCTATGAGCAGGTCGGCTGCGGCGAGGAGGAACGTCTTGCGCCGGTCTGCGTTGGGAGCCGTGGTATAGTCAGTGACAGGACGTTCACCGGGGCCTTCCGCGGAGAGGTCTTGGCCCCAGAGGAGAAACTCAATGGCATGAAAGCCGGAGCTTATATTTTCTTCACCATCTTTCTCATTGAGTTCGGCGATAAGGGCCGCAGTTAGGTCGGGAAAATCGGCAGGGTTATTGATGATACCCGCATTTGGATTACCCTCAACGTAGTCAATGTATGCTTCATCCATTGGCCAAGCATTGAGGAGGCCTTCGGGACCGTCCTCGTCATCGATGGGCCCCGCGTAGAAGCGGAAGACTTCCGTTTGGAGATAGGGAAGACGTGCGTCTATCCAAGACTGCTTTGCTTTTGTGAGCGTCTCGATCGAGGGGGTCTGGCTGAATGATTCGAGGGCTTGCTGAAGATTTTGGGCTTTTGCGAGTGTATCCTGGTAATTTGCGTAGACGATATCGGCGTAGGTTTTGACGGTTTCTGCTTGGAGTGCTTTGAGGTTAGGGTCTGCGGCCTGGGCGGAGGCATTCCGCCAGATGGTGGGATGCAAGAAGGTGAAGGCGAGCGTGAGTGCGACGATGGCTGATGGATTTGTGGGTGTATTCATGGTTGAGATTGGAATTGTGCGGCGCGGGTTATTGAGACCGAGTTTCAATAGCATCAAAGTCCTAGTAGGCATGCGGCTTTGCAAGAAACTTTTTGGATGGGGGAGACAGGAGTTTAGAAGGAACGTGGCCGGTATGGACCGTGGATGTTGAGTGGGGGAATTGGCGCCCGATGGGGGATCTGATCGGGAGCTAATTTGTTACGGTTGGAACTGTCTGAGGGCACCGGTCGATGGATCGACCGCAATGGTGATGAAGTTTGAGGGGAGATCACCATCTTGCGCGGCGAGCGCTTTTTTGGAAGCGAGAGTGAGGAACCAGAGCATGGGTTCTCCATCAGGGGTTTGGTTTATTGGCAAGGTAGTTTCGCCGTTCGGGAGGAATTCAAAGCCGAAGCATTTCGCGAATTGATTGGTATCGGCAGTGGCAAGGTCACAAGCCAAGTCAGAGTCTGTCACAATACTTGAGAAGCGTTCTTCATCGACGATTACGATCCCCTCGGAGAGGCTTTCGAGGTCTGCAAAGGCTTGCTCTTCGAGTGTCGGACTGATGCCGCTCGGATTTTGAGAGAGGCGAACGAGTTGATAGGCGACAAATCCTTTGGTCGAATTTTGATCGGATTTGCTATAGAAGCGAATCCCGATGGGGCTATCCTCGATCATAGCGGTTTCGCTGGCTTTCTCCAGGGCAGCAGTGAGGCGTCGTGAATCATCGGTAAGCGAGACGTTATCGAGATTTGTAAGACCAGGAAGGGTGAGGGCGAGGACGATTCCGATCACGGCGACTACGATGAGTAGTTCGACGAGAGTGAATCCGGCGGTTTGCAAGGGGATTACCCTTTGAATTCTGGTTACTTGAGCCATTCCGGATTTGACCATTTTGCTGCGGGCATGGGGAACGTTGTGGAGAAGACGTTGAAGTCCAGGTTTTGATCCGTGAGCGCTTCCGTGAGCAGCTCCATATCCTTCTCGTAATCCTCCGGAAACTGGAACAAGTAATCGGGCACAAGTGGCGGCGGGCGGGTGCTCCAGTCTCGTTGCGCAGCGGACCTTTCGTCGACTGCGACCATTGTGATGCGGACGAGCGGCGGGAGGAGGTGAAGCGTTTGTCGTGCATGGGGACTGGTCTCACTTTTTCCAGCGCGGGAGTTGTACTCGTAGGGAAGTGGAATGACGTTCGATGCGTCTGAGGGATCGGCGCGGAGCGGGGAGACAATGAGAGCGACGATGTTATCGGCTACGACGCGCCGGTAGGCGGCGTCGGCCGGAGAATCGACGTGATCTTCGAACCAAAAATTATCGGCGGGACCGAATGAGTCACGACGCTCCTCCGTGTTGTTGAAGATGTCCATTTCATCGACTGGTTTGCGGAATTCGACGAGGCGGAATCGGTGCTTCTTCTGGACGGTGTTCTGCAGGAAAGGGGGAATTTGTGATTTATCATCGCTATATTCGATAAAGTAGCCCCAGGAGTTCAGGCTTTGGGTGAGCCCGCGGGAGCTTCGTTCTTCTTGATATCCGAATGGGGCCTGGAAGAAGACGCCGAAGGTTGGGAAGCGGAGAGTGTCGGTGCCGGCGATGTCGTTCATTTTTCCCGAGACGAAGTGAAGATCTGATTCTCGGGTGTAGCGGATCGGCTTGGCGTTGCTATCGTATTGGTAGTCCCAAAACTGATTGAGGGTGGCTTCTTTCAGTTTTCGGCTGACCGTTTCGAAAGCGAGTCTAGCTTCTTTGTATCGCGAGGCATTGTTAGTTGTGTTTTCCCAGGTTTTTTGGGTGGTGCCCAGCAGTTGAAGCATCATTACGAGGAGGACTGACAAAACCGCGAAGGATACGAGTAGTTCGATGATCGTGAAGGCGTTGTTTTTCAACAGTCGCAACGGCGCGGGGATAGGTCTTTTGTGAAGGTCAGGGGGCGGGAGCCTACGGATCGTCGAAACACTTTTCATTGGGAGTTATGAGCGTGCGCGTGCCTCGTATCGTGGGAGGTAGAGTGGAAAGCGTTTCACGGTTGCGGAGGGACTATTGAAGTCGAATGAATTTCCGCGAGAGACAGCGACTTCGACGATGATGCGTTTGAGTTCCTGAGGAGTGACCCTGCCGAGACCGCCGGGAAGATCCACATCAGAGGGGGTGTTGGAAACGATGATGCGCGCTGTGTAAATTGCATTGGAGGCTTCCGGCAGTCCAGTTACGTCGGTGCCTTCCTGATCGAAGAAGCGTTTGGAGTTATCGATTTGCGACAAGTCTGCAAAATTGGACATCCGGAGGTCTCCGGAGATGGATTCGAGGATTCGAGCGACCGCGGTCTCCTCAATTGACTCACGCATTGTCTCGACGCCGAGGATGATGAGGGAAGCGACGGGGATTAGGGCGACGGTGACGAGGGCAAGCGCCAGAGTCACTTCTGCGAGCGAGAAGGCGTCGCGATTTGGTTGAAAGCGTTTGGGAAGGGCCATTTCGTCGCCTGGCGGATCGCCGTGTTGCGTTTCGCGCCACGATACGGAGTGGTGTGGGCGTGTAAGATCATTATAGCCGAGGGGAGATAATCATCAAACTGGGCGATGCGGTGGATTTGCTCCCCTGGTATGGTTGCTTGTCGCGGATTACCGATAGATTGCGATGCATGGGCGGCAGTTTTGGGGCTTGGCATGCGGATGGATCGTTGAGGGTTTAGGAATTGGGGGTGGGCTCAAGCTCGAGGAATTTGATCGGGATCGCCTGATTTCGATGATTGGGATCGGGGAGCAGGGAATCGGGATCGAGGAAGAACCACTCGGGTTTTTCATCCGAGTGGAGCACGATGGTGCTGCGACCCGATGGGGGAGAGACGATGGAATGGTGGACGGGGGCATCGTTGGGGTTGCTTGATTTGAAGAGGGCGACAGGAATGGGTGTGTTCAAGGGGCTTTCGACTTCGCTGCCTCCGCCATGGGTGTAGAACTTTTTTGCATCGATGACGGCTTGGGTTTCCCATCCTCCGCTCGTGGAGGGTGAAGCTGTTGCGGAGACGGCCCGCAAGTCCCAGCGGGTAATTTGTCGAAAGATGTCATCGATTTGGGGGTGGTATTCTTCGGGAACGTGTTCTTCAAGAATTTCCACAAAGTTTTGGGCGGTGGGGTAGGGGGCGGGTTGGTAACGGTAACGTTCAAGGAATTCGCGGAAGGAATTGGTAATGGTTTTTTGGCCTGCCAATTCGGCGAGATAGGTCAGGAGGATGAGACCTTTCCGCCGGATCATCGTTGAGTCTTTGTGTTCCTGGATGAAGGCGGATTCCTCGTCTTTAAGGATGCGGCGTGATCGAAAGAGTTCACCCATCTCCTGTTGACGGAGTTCCCGGCTTTGAGCGGGGTCTTGTTTATCTTGAAGGTAGAGACCGGCAGACCAGTATGGCAGTCCGGCGTGAATGACTTTGGCACCAGCGACATTTGCCGGGATGATTTGGTCTCCAAACCATGACATACCCATCATATGCGCGGCCATTTTTTCGATATCGGCGCCTTTGGATCTGGCGAGATCAGATTTCCATCCCAGAATTTCGGTGGCGAAGCCGAGGCCGGCGCGGTTTCCCATGCCATCGAAGTGGAGTGATTGCTGGGCGAGTTTGAAATCATCGAATGGCGGGGGGCCATAAGATTTCTCGAAGTATGCGAGGGCGTGGGCAAAGATTTCCGCCATTTCTTCGAGGGTGTAGGTGTAGCGGGGGTCGTGAAAAATGGTAAAAGGAGTGGCGTTGGGCAGTGAGAACTCTTCGGCTTTATATCGTCCTGAGAGGACGGCGCTCCAGCCGCGAGACGGTCGCGTGACTTGGTAGCTTATCTCTCGGCGGCCGTCGGGGAGCGTCGTGTCCGAGACAATTTCTCCAGCGTGTAGCGGCATTTGGTCGGGGGCGGTAGAAATGGTCGCGTTTATTTCTTCGACCCAATCCAAGTGGAGAGTGTCATGGGCTTGATGGAGGGCGTCGGAGCCACTGGGTGCTGCCCAATCGAGGGGCAGTCCATATTTCCGGCGTTTCCAACGGGGTTTGTGTTCGACGCGGTCGGTGTATCCGATTGCCGGCATCAACTGAAGGTTTAGGAGCGAGGTTCCGTTGCCGAGAATTTCCGTGGGGCCAACTTCGTTGATATTATCATTTTCTGATCGGGCGCGGAAGCCGGGCAGGGGAGTCCACGACGTGGTGAAGTTCATTTCGAGGGTGTCTCCGGGGTTCATTGGTTTATCGAGCTGCCATTCCTGGACATTGAGTGATTCATCAAATGCGACGAGCGACGCGGACGTTGAGAAACTCAACTCGTCGACACTGAGGGTGGGTTCGGCGAGAACGAGGAGGCGTTCGATTGGACGGTCGTGTGGATTCGCGAGGGTATATTCTCCGTCGAGGATGAAGCGTCTTTCATCGGGGTAGATATCCAAATGGTAAGACATGCGAATGATACGGGGTTGAGCGCGGTTGCGCCAAGAGGGGCCGTAGGTCTTTTCGACTTTCGCTTTCAGGGCATCGAGTGAGGGCGGTGGCCACTCATTTTGAATGGTGGATTTATGCCATATGGCCCATCCGGTTCCGACAAATGCGAAGAAGATGACGGCGAGGGATGCCGCCTGCAGCGGTGAGGAGAGGTTTTCGATGAAGCGTCGATGTTGCGCTTGTGGTTGGGTGCCTCGGGAGATCGTGAAGGCGGCGAGGGTCCAAAGGAGCGCCGCGCCGAGGGACCAGTAGGCAAGGAACCAGAAATGTCCGCTTAGGAAGTGTCCGTAGCCATCCATGAGGGAATACCAGAAAAAATTGCTTTGACCGAAGCGAAGGAGAGGGTGGTAGATGCCGATGCCATCGAGGAGGACGGGAAGAACATAAATCAGCAGGAAGGCGCCAATGGCGATGTAGCGATGGCGAATCAGTGCCTGGAGGGAAAGGGCCATGATTCCCATGAAGAGATAGAAGGGGGCTTTTACGATCAGTGAATCGAAGAGGTGAAGTGTAATTTGAAAGTGGAAGAAACCATTAGCGGCTTGATAGATCACGTTTACCGCGATCGCGAGGAGCCAGAAGGCGAGGATGGTGAGCAGGAGGGCGGCGGTTTTTGCCGAATATCGGGTGAGGTCGCTGGTGGGCAAGGTATCGGTGATTTCGCTGACGTGTAGTTTTGTCTCGCGGCAGAAGAGATCGGCGGCGCACCAAACCAAGACAAGGATAAGAATCTTGTCGAAATAGAAGCCGGTATTGTGAACGAGAAGATCGGTTGTCGGCAGGGAGAACTGGTGTGTGATGGCACTGGAAGCGGTGAACCACAGGGAGAGGGCAGCGAGGAAGAGGACCAGTCGGATACCGGGTTGGCGGATAGTAGTGAGCAACTCCCAACGCAGGGTGAGGAAGAATTCTGAAGAGGCGATCCAGCTGGGAGCGAGCTTTGTGCTTTGTTGTCGTGATTGGGAAATGCGAGGCTGGGCCGGTTGCATGGGAAGAGAGGCGAGCGACGAGATGAGGAGGAGGGTGGCGATACCGATCCAGATGATGCGGTTCCACAGGAGGTAGCCTTGGAAGGGAACAAACCATTCGTTATTTTGGGCGATCGTTCGTTCCATGGCGAATTGACCGGATGCGGTTGAACCGAATGGTTCGAGGAGGGCGTAGAGGGGGAAGACGTCGTGTCGGAGGACATCTTGTCCGATGAGCATTCGTGCGAGAATCCAGAGCACGAGGAGCCCGACGCCTGTTAGGTAGGTTGCGGACTGACTGCGTGAGCGGCTGCCGATCGCGAAGGCGATGGCTCCAATGATGAAGAAATTGGGGGCGATGTAGTAGGCCATCGCCTTGAGGTAGTGAGAGGGGACGGTTGGTCCGACGTGTTCCGGGAGAACGCCGGGCATCATGCTACCGAGGATCATTCCGGGGATGAAGCATGCACCAATCGCGACGCAAACGAGCCATCCAACGAGAAATCGGGGCAAACCGAGGGCGAGGCGGCTGACCGGGGTAGAGAAGACGAATTCTTCCGTGAGGTATTCGCGATCGAGGCTGGTCGCTTGGCCGATGACGCCGGCGACGGCGAGGATACCGAAGAGGCTGAGGATAATCGCGCGGGTAGAAATGGCGTCGGCCCCGTTGATCCACTGGAAACCGCTTGCGCTTAAGCCGGTCTGATAGGCATCGCCGAAAGCGATGGCGAAGTAGATGAGGCCACAGATGGCGACGAATGGGCGCCGGTATTGGCATCGCCATTCGTGGAGGAGTTGCGTCCGGAAGGCGATCATTTGCTGTTCGGGGAGACGCGATACGCATAGAAATCTTCGAGGACGGCCTCACATCTGGTGAAACCATTACCGGGATGATTATTGCTGTAGACGCGGACGCGATGGGTGGTCCGGCCCGGGCGCCAGGACAGGAGCTGATAGTGCTCTTGGAAGGTCTTGAATTCCTCAAAGGGTATTTCCTTAGTCCAGACCTTGTTGTTCATTTCTCGAATGAGAGATGCGGGGGAATCTTCTGCGACGACCTGACCATGGTGAATGATGGCCATGCGGTCTGCGAGATCGGCAATATCCTCGACGATGTGTGAGGAGAGGATGAGGATGCAGTTTTGGGCGGCCTCGGCGAGGATATACTGGAAGCGTCTTCGTTCGAAGGGGTCGAGGCCAGCGGTGGGTTCGTCGACGATGACGAGGCGTGGGTTACCGAGAAACGCGACGGCAATTCCGAAGCGACGTTTCATGCCGCCGGAGAATGTGTCGAGTCTTTGGTTTGCTTCATTGGCGAGATTGACTTGTTCCAGTTTGGAGAGGAGTTCGCTGGAGCGGGATAGTCCTTTTAGACCGGCGAAGTATTGGAGTGTCTCAAGGGCGGTCATGCGTGGATAAACTCCCATATCCTGAGGAAGGTAACCGATATGTTGTCTTGCGAGATGGTGAGAGCGGAGGAGATCGATATCGTCGAGGGTGGCTTCGCCGGAGTCGGCATTCTGGAGCGTGGCAAGGGTTCGCATGAGGGTGGATTTGCCGGCACCATTTTGGCCGAGCAGGCCGTAGACCCCTTCGTGGCAAGTGAGCGAGACTTTTTGAAGTGCCTGGATGCCCCCGGGGTAGCATTTGGAGAGCTGATGGATTTTGAGCATGAAATGAAAAAGCGGAAACCTTGTGTAAGCAAGGTACTGCTTGTCTGTTTAGCGGGGCAAGATTGCTTTTGGAAGGCTGCAAGGTCGGTGCAAAAGCCGACGACGGCAAGATGCGGCGCCGCGCTTGGATTGTCTTGGGGGAAGACGTCTAGTCTTGGATTGAGACGGCTCCGGGGTGGGGTAGTCCCATGAAGCTTAGGACCTGCAGCATGCGTGAGCGGCATGAGTCCTGACTTTCGAAAGCGGCGGGATCGATGAGCTTGATTCCTTCGGCGACACTGACTTCACGTTTTGAGATTTGGAAGAGAATCATTTCGGTATGAATGTCGGTGTTACTCGGCTCAATTTCGTGAAGGGTTCGTAGGTATGACAAGACGGAGTTTGGCCATTGGGATGCCGGGATTTGATTTTTCTGCACGGTCATCCAATGTCTGAGGAAGGTTTGGTCATCTAGGAGTATGATTTCGGTGTCGTTTCTCGGGTAGGGACCGGCGCAGGGGACTTGGAGGAACTCCGTTTTGGAGAGGAGATCTCCGTTGCAGGTATGGAGGAATCTCCACTTGGCTTCGGGATCATCGGGGTTACAGAGAATCATTCCCGGGATATTGGTGGACTGGGCGTGATTGAGACCGCTGGCGCGGGCGAGATCCAGTTCGAGGGCTTGCATGGAGAGCACACCGCCTTCGCGATTCTCGAAGAGATTTCTTGGGTCTTCGAGAATGCGGGGATTAGTGCCGTCATCCCGATGAAGGACGGTAAATTGGCCGTCTTCGTGGATCACTTTGTGAATGGCTGCGGCCACGCTGGCTGGATTTGCGGGTTGATCATTCAACTCCCGGGCGATCTTGGACTGGAGCATTTCGAACTGGAAGTGGTAGACAGAGAGATCGAGACCGGGGTCATTCAACTGGGCCATGCGGAGGCCGGCGGCGATGAGGGGGATATTTTTTTTGGAGCCGGTGAGCGTTCGGATGAGTTGAGATCGGACGTTTGTCTCGTTTAATTGATGGGCGTGTTGGCGGATGGCCGCGGCTTGAAGATCCATCTCATGGGCCTTGGTGAGCAGTTCTCTATTGGAGTCTTCGCCAAGTAGACTGGGAGGTGAGAGTGAGAGGGCGGCTGTATTCTTGAATTCGGCGTGCGATCCTCCCGAGACATGGAGGCCCCAGTGCCGCGTTTCGGGTGCGGGGCTTGTGTGAAGGAGGACGTCGTTTGCGAAGCACCTGAGTTCGTCTTCGGCGAGTTCGATTCGAAGCTTCGTCCATTGTTGTCCGTGCGCCGGGAAATCATGGGCGATACCGTATTGGGCGATGACCGTGGCTCGTTTTCCGGTGGCTGAGGCGGGGAGATGGAGCAGTTGGACGGCGCCTGGCGCGGCGATCCATGCGAAGTGGGAACCATCGGTATTGATATCGAAGGCGATTCCTGCACAGGCGTATGCCGCCGACGTGACTTCCGTGTGGAGAGCGACGCCGTTTTTACCAGACGGTTGTTTGGTAGCTTGGCAGAGATGGGGGGGTTCTTCGGGGGCATGGGATTGGAAGACAAGCCGTCCGACGCGCTCTGACCAGAGATTTTTATTTTCGGGCCGCCAGGATTTACGATCAATTCTGGCGGATTTGCACCACTCTTTGAAAGGGATGGGATCGGGACGGGCGAGCAGTGCCGAGAGCTTTGACGTTGGGGTGGCGTAGCCGATGCCGGGTCTTTCCAGATCCTTCGCGGCGACCATGCCGACGACTTCACCGTTTGAATTGATGACCGGGCCACCGCTATTTCCTTGTTCGATTGCGAGAGCGAGTGGGATTTTGGGCGTATCGAAGAAATGCTCGATGGGCGCGGCGACGACGCCGGTGACGAAGTATTCTCGATCGCCACCCGGGTTGCCCATGGCGCCGATTGGCGCACCGACTGCTGGATCGGATTGGGCGAGGGGCAGGCCGCCGGTGATTTTCTTGGGCAAGCGCAGAATGGCGATGTCGTTGGGGATGTCTAGAGCGACTAGTTCCTTGGGGTAAAGCTCTTTTCCGTTAGGAGTCACGATGCCGACGCGACGATGCAAGCCGATCGAGTGGAAGCAAGTAGCGACGTGTTCTCCGTCATTGAGTAGAATGCCCCCGGCGAGTCCGATACGATTACCGTTGACTCCGTATTGATAGACTGTAACGAAGCCTTTTTTGACCTGTGCGGCGGCGGAGACTGTCCAATCCGGTTCGACTGTTTTCTGAGATGAGTCGGGATTGCTGATGGGAAGATCATTGATGTCGGATGCGGAAAGCGTGGACATGGAGGCGAGCGTGAGAGCGGCCAAGAGCCAAGCAGAAGCGAGTGTGGACAGGCGATCCATCATGACCAACAACATGAGGGGGCGTCGGGCGAAATGCTAACGGGTCGTTGTGAAGCGTTGGCGGCGTGGTGTTGCTCGTGATCGTGGTTGGTCCGGGCCGGTACCATTGATTCCCGGAGACACCGGGGCCTTTTCGCCGGAGTTGCCGTTCGTGCTTTTTGGCGGGGCTTAGGGCGAGAACCGACTGTGAAGGAGGGTGCGGAACGCGTAGTAGTCGTTTACGGTTTCGTCGGATTCTGCGAAATCGGGAAGGCCGGGGTGATTTGGATCGATATAGCGCTCGACGACCGTCGAGCCTTGAGCGCTGGATGCGACCGCATCGATCTCGCTGTCGAATTGATCCGGGGCGGATCGCGGCGATTTTTTTAGCGTTTGAACTTTGTAGTGGACTCGGAAGACGTTTGAACGGGTGGTGAGGCGCGGATAAGTGGTGGTATAGATCCTTTCTTTACTATTATCTCCGGTGAGGAGGTGTCGGCCCCAGTATCCGCTGAACACGCCGGGAGCGCGCATTTGTTCAACCGATGGGCTGAAGGAGGGGTCCTCGGGAACGATGTGAATATCACAGATCTGAGAAGCGGAATGGAAGAATTTCCCTTCATGGAATTTATCTTCGAACTGTCGGAGGGTTTCTTCGACGTTGACGGGGTGTCGGTATTCTTTGTCTGTGACTGCTGTTTTATAGGAGCGCCCGTCGAAAGTGGGGATCGCGGTGACGCGTTCATTTTTCAGGATGGCGTGCATTCCGGTGGCCCTCCGGATGTGGGAGAAGGGGACCATTTGGTAATTCATATTGATTTTGCCGGCGGTGGAGAAGGGTTCACTGATTGCGTAGGGTTCGACGACGGGCATCCAGAAGAGGTCGAGCAAGAGGTGATCGGGCGGTGAGACCACTCCATAGTGTCGTTCTTGCACCTGTGAGGGTGGTGGCCGGAAGAGGAGCGTTTCCCAAGGGATGTTCTCGCGGATGCCGGTGGGGACGGAGCCGAGCATTGCGGGTGAAGGGACGACTTTGTTGGGGGCGTAGAAGGTTGGTGAGACGGGTCGGGCGGCTTTGCCTGGGCTATCGAACTCGAGGTCTTCGAAATAGGGGACGGCAGAACCGGGGCCCATACCGACGACATCTCCGTCATCCGGGCGATTGATGTAGGAGCCTGGGGGCGCTTTGCTGTAGCCATTGTCCCATTCGCCGTTGAAGCGCGGGTCGCCCACGCCGCGGCGTGGATCGGCGGAACTGTTACGATCGATTTGGTAGTCGGGATGACCGGGTTTCACGACGAAGTCTGGATAAATGGAAGTGTCAAACTGGGCGTAGCCGACGGAGCTTTCCAGTGTCGCGCCGTAGATGCCGCTGTCGCCGGATTCGGTGAGGGCGTGGCCCATGGCTTCTTCGCCCCACCATGTGGTGCGATGCTTGTCGGAATACCTCGGGTGAGCGACAAAGAGGTCGGTTGGGATGACGCGTTTTGCGGCAACGAGGCGGTAGTCGTTATGGTTTGGCACGAGGGAGCGGACGACGTCTTTTTCGGTATTGATGAGAACCGCCGGATCTTGGATTGATTCTTTGAGGCGAGTTGAGAGGTCGTATTGACGGGGATCTTCGACGAGTTCGGGAAGGGGAAACCCGGGCTCGAACTTGGTGGGTGATGGGGGAAAGATAAACTGGAAGGACTGGACGATCGTTTCGGGATTAGGCTGGGTTTGGCCTGGCGCGGTGACTCGTTCATTGGTGAGCGTGGCCCGAAGGGGGGGGCCATCGGGATTTCCGCTGAATTGCAAGTATTCGGTGTCGGGGGGGATGAGGAAGTCGCTCCAGTAGACGGGGTTATTTGCGAAGACGCGGGGTCCGGCGTTTGCTCCCCAGGTGATCCATGTTTCTTTGGGGCCGTAGTCCGAATTGATTTGCGCGGAGGAGGCCAAGTCGAGGGAGATTTCAGGTCCGACCGGTGTGCCATTCGCATCGACGGGTGTGACCTTGAAAGTGGGCGGGGGAACGGCGCCCACGACAGGATCGGCATCTCCACCGCCGTCGATGAAGATTGAGCCGGAGGGGAGGAGTCCGGTCCAACCATGTGCCGGGGAGAAGCCTTCCAAAAGCAAGCCCATTTGGATGCGGCGCGTGCCGTCTCGAAGGGGCTGATCGGGGTCGGCGGGCCAGTCCTCTTCTTTTCCTTGGATCTGGCCATCTTTTACCTCGGCATTGCACATGAAAACGAGGGCGGCCTCGCTGATGGTCAGCATCCGGCCAATGCCTTTTGGGTATTCGAGTGACGAGTCTTGCCATGTTTGGCTGTAGTTGACA
>JBCDBW010000020.1:0-49197 GCA_039182965.1 Verrucomicrobiota bacterium | reverse complement strand
GGCGACGACTTCGTCGTTGCCGCTCTCGCTGCCAAAACCGGCAACGAACGCTTCGCCTGGGACTCCTACCGCCGCTTCCTCCAAATGTATGGCGACGTGGTCATGGGTGTGGAACAAAAACCAAACGAACACCACGACCCCTTCGAAGCCATCATCGATAAGGCGAAGGAAAAAGCAGGCGTCGAACTCGACACCGGCCTCAGCGTCGATGAACTCAAAACAATCGTCGCCGATTTCAAGAAGCTCATCAAACAACGCACCAAAAAAGACTTCCCCCAAAACCCCAAAGACCAGCTCTGGGGCGCCATCAGTGCGGTCTTCTCCTCGTGGGAAAACGACCGTGCCAAGGTCTACCGCCGCAAATACGGAATCCCAGCATCCTGGGGCACCGCCGTAAACGTCCAGGCCATGGTCTTCGGCAATACCGGGAAAGAATCCGGCACTGGCGTCGCCTTCACGCGCGACCCTGCCTCCGGTAAAAACGTCTTCTATGGGGAATACCTCGTCGACGCTCAGGGCGAAGACGTGGTCGCCGGTGTGCGCACGCCCAAAGCCGTTGCCAAAATGGCCAAGGATCTCCCCCGTCCCTTCAAAGAACTCCTCAAGGTTCGAAAGACGCTAGAGAAGCATTTCAAAGACGTGCAAGACTTCGAGTTCACGATTGAGAACGACAAACTCTACATGCTCCAAACCCGGAACGGAAAACGCACCGGCCTCGCCGCCGTGAACATCGCCATCGATATGGTGAACGAGCGCCTCATTAAAAAAGAAGACGCCATCAAACGCATCCCCGCCGAAGACCTCAGCCATCTCCTCGCGCCCATCTTCGACGCCGCCGCCGAAAAGAAAGCCAAACAAATCGGTAAAGGACTGCCCGCAGGACCCGGCGCCGCCAGCGGTCACATCTACTTCCATGCTCCCGATGCCGTGAAAGCCTCCGAACGCGGCGAACCCGTCATCCTCACGCGAATTGAAACCTCCCCGGAGGACCTCCGCGGAATGATCGCCGCTGAAGGAATTCTCACCTCGCGCGGCGGAGTCTCCTCACATGCCGCCCTCGTCGCCCGCCAAATGGGTAAAATCTGCGTCTGCGGCGCCGCCGAAGTCGACATTGATTATGGCAAAAAAACCGTGAAAGCCGGCGGCGTCACCCTCAAAGAAGGCGACTACATCTCCATCAACGGAACCACTGGGCAAATCTACGCCGATAACATCTCCACCGCGCCTTCCCAGGTCGTGCAGGCCCTCATCGAAGGCAACGCCTCCGCGAAACGCAGCCAAACCTACAAGAAGTTCAAACAACTCATCACTTGGGCCGATAAAATCCGCACCCTCGGCGTGCGCACCAATTCCGACTCGCCGAAGCAAGTCACCAATGCCATCGCCTTTGGCGCAGAAGGCATCGGTCTCTGCCGCACCGAACACATGTTCTTCGAAGGCAATCGCATCGACGCCGTCCGCCAAATGATCCTCGCCGAAGACGAACCCGCACGCCGGAAGGCTCTCAAAAAACTCTTGCCCTATCAGCGCAAGGACTTCGTCGGCATCTTCAAGGCCCTCAACGGCCTGCCGGGCACCATCCGCCTCCTCGATCCACCCCTCCATGAGTTCCTCCCCCACACCAAGGAACAACAACTCGACCTCGCTAAACAACTCAAACTGCCGGTCGAAACGATCATGCGACGCGTGAAGGAACTCCACGAATTCAATCCCATGCTCGGCCACCGCGGGTGCCGCCTCGGTATCGTCTTCCCGGAGATCACCGAAATGCAGGCCCGCGCCATCTTCGAGGCCGCCGCCCAAGTCCAGAAAAGCGGTATCAAAGTGAAACCCGAAATCATGGTCCCCCTCGTTGGCTTCGATAAAGAACTCGAACTGCAAAAAGAAGTCATCGACCGCATCGCTCAAGAAGTGCAGAAAGCCAAAGACGTCCGCCTCACCTACCAGGTCGGCACGATGATCGAGATCCCACGCGCCTGCCTCACCGCAGACGAGGTCGCCAAACACGCCGAGTTCTTCAGCTTCGGAACCAACGACCTCACCCAAACCTGCCTCGGCATGAGTCGTGACGACGCCGGTGGCTTCCTTGGCCACTACCAGGAAGAAGACATCATCGAAGCCAATCCCTTCGCCAGCCTCGACCAAACCGGCGTTGGTCAGTTGGTCGAAACCGGGGTCAAGAAGGGCCGTAAAACCATCAAAAACCTCAAGGTCGGAATCTGCGGCGAGCACGGCGGCGATCCCGCTAGCGTCAAGTTCTGCCATCGCACTGGACTGAACTACGTCAGCTGCTCGCCCTTCCGCATCCCCATCGCCAAACTCGCAGCCGCTCAAGCCGCACTGGAAGACAAATAAGGCGACGAATCAAATCTCAAACCCAAAAAGGCAGGGCCAATCATCGGCCCTGCCTTTTTTGTACCGCCACAACTCCCTTCCCTCTCTTCTTGAGGACAGAAGAAAAGGTCACCCTCAGCGCACACCTTCAAACCTCTCTCGCACCGAAAGATCATCTCCTCGCCTTTGAAAAGGGAAACACACGCGTCCCGCGTGTCCGTTTCGGCATCCTGCCGAAACCCATTCCTAACGCCCTCACCAATCCCACCACCCCCTAATCACCATCCCCGGTAGCGACCTCTCGCCTCAAGAAGCCTGCTCCCCCCGGCGGCTCCGCTCCCCACGCCATCCTCCCTCTCCTCACCGCAAAGAAGAAAGGTTAAAGAATAAAGCAAAACTATCTACGATTTCTTCCTAGTAGAAGGCTAGCACCTCCGATTAATACCATCAAAACACCCGACGGCTCAGGAATCGATGCGACTCGAAAACCCACGACGTTGTTCTCGTTAGTCGGATTCGAGTTGGTGCGGCCCGACGATCGAAGGCTGCCGGAAGTAAGGCTCCAACTCCCGCCACGAACCACCCGCGACTCACCAGCAACGTTATTCGGTGCCGTAAACGCTGATTCCCCCCATTCCCACGCATTCCCGCCCTGACCCATTGTCTCATATAAACTCAACCCACCTGCGTTGTCTATATTCGCTGGGCCCGTTGGAAAAACGACTGAACTCGAATAAACAGCCTCCCCCGCCACCATACTACCCACCGTGGCCACCGGAATCATATCGCTCCCAGTCGGGTAATCATAGTAGATACCTAATCCTCCATCATAGTACGCTGCCTTGTACCACTCATCCTCGCTCGGCAAAAAATACTGTGCGTCCTTGTGACGGTACAAATTCTCCCCATCTAACTGCCACGCCTCCGCACTGTCCCAAAGCAAGATATCCTCGTTCGCATCATAGCCACTATCTCCGGGCTGTGTCGCAAAGCGATACGCCGCCTGATGCCCCTGACTTGTATTCAGCCAGTTCACAAAGCGCGCGGCCTCATTCCAACTGATTCCTGTTGTCGGCTTTCTCGCTCCTCGACCCACTTGCGTAACACCCAATCCCCCCTCGGCATTCGCCTTCGTGATCATATCCTCACTCACCTCATACTGCCCCATCTGATAATGATACCCTACTCCGCCATACCCGGTATCATCGTCTCCATTCCCCGCATCCCCAATCTCCACAAAAGATATCTCAAACTCATTCACCCCACTCCCAAACGTCACATTCACCCCCCACACCGGACTCAATATCCCCACCCACAACGCTGCAACAAAAAATAACGCCTTCACTCGTTTCGTGCTTCGCTTCTTTCTTTCCTTGATAACAACCCCCGGTCCAACAGCAAACAACCCCTGCGTCCTTAAATCACCAAACCCTTCCCCGTCAAACTCATTTCACCCTCCCACCAGAACCCTGTCACCCTCAGGACGCCTGCCCCAAAAACATCCTTCCCTTCAAGACGCAGCCACCCCGCCACACTGCCCTTCCCCCTCCCAACGCATCCACCATCACTGCGCCATCCAAAAAAGGGAACCAAAGAACCATAGAACCATAGAACCATAGAACCGAAAACCCCTACACCCGCTCCGCAGCACTCCTCAACAACTCCTCCGTCGTCTCAAAATCAATACACGAATCCGTAATCGACCGCCCATAAACCAAATCCTCCAACGGCTGCGGAAACTTCTGATTCCCCGCCACCAAATTACTCTCCAACATCGCCCCGCGAATCGACCTCAGCCCACTCGCCCGCTCCTCCACAATCTCACGGAACACCCCCGGCATCCGTTCATGATCCTTCCCACAGTTCGCATGACTCGCGTCAATCATGATCGCTTTCGGCAAATCAGCCTTCTCCAACAGTTCCTCCACCCCGCACACCGCCTCCGTCTCGTAATTCGGCCCATTATCCCCACCACGCAAAATCAAATGACAATCCGGATTCCCGCTCGTCGTCACCGCCGACGCCTGCCCCTCTTCACTGACCCCCAAAAAGGTCTGCGTCTTCCCCGCCGCCTGCACCGCGTTGATAGCCGCCCCAATTCCCCCAAATGTCGTGTTCTTGAAACCCAACGGCATCGAAAGCCCCGACGCCATCTGCCGGTGCGTCTGCGACTCCGAAGTCCGCGCCCCAATCGCGCTCCAACAGATCATGTCCGCAATATACTGCGGCGTAATCGGATCCAATAGCTCCGTCGCCGTCGGCAATCCCAAATCCAAGACCACTTTCAAAAACTCACGCGCCTGCCGTAACCCCAACGAAATGTCATGCGACCCGTCCAGATGCGGATCCATAATCAACCCCTTCCATCCCACCGTCGTGCGCGGCTTTTCAAAATACACCCGCATCACCACGAAAATCTTCTCCTTCACTTCCTCGCTCAACGCCGCTAACCGCTCCGCATAATCCCGCCCCGCCTTCACATCGTGAATCGAACACGGCCCCACGATCACCAGGAACCGGTCATCCACCCCGAACAAAATATCCCGAAGCGCCTGCCGCGACCGCGCCACCAATCCCACCGCCTCTTCTCCACACGGAATTTCCTCAACCAACGCCTTGGGCGACGGAAGTGGCACATTCTCCACCACGTGAAGATCTCTCACTCGCTGCTTACTCATTGCTTACTAACTGATTCTCATGAAGCCGGACCGGGCCGGAACCCCACGAAGATGATCGATTTTCGCGACCTTGCAACCCCGAGCCGCCCAATCAGCCAAAATGCAAAAGACGCCTCCCCATATCCTCCCGAATAAGACAAGACTACTCCAACGCATTTGACGGCACGCCGTTTCCCCCACAGGATGCTCTCAACCCACCCCTGACCCAATTCCGTGCGCATCGGCCTCATACATATCCAGTTCGGAAACGGCGGCGGCCTCGAAAAATACCTCGCCGGCTTCGCCCAACACCTCCTCGGCGCCCCTCACGAAATCCACATCATCACCAATCGCGTCCACCACAAATCCTCTCTCGACGCCCGTTTCCACTTTCACGACACCAAAATCTCGTCGCTCTCCCGCACCAAAGTCCTCACCGCCTTCAACGACGCCGCCCACGCGAAAGCATCCGCTCTCAATCTCGAACTCACCATCGGCTTCGGCCAAACCACTCATCAGGACATCCATCGCGCCAGCGGTGGCTGCCATAAACTCTACTCCGAGCTGCTTCCGCCATGGAAAAGACTCTCACCCAAAAATAAAGCGGAAATAGCCCTCGAAGAAACCCTCTACACAGGCAACGACACCCAACTCTTCGTGGTCAATTCCGAACTCGTCTTTAAACAATTACAAGAAACTTATCAGATCCCTCGCGAGAGGCTCTCCGTCATCCATACTCCCGTCGACTCGGATCACTTCCGCCCACCCGAGACTTCTGAACCCGCCGCCCGCACCGAAAATCGCCTCACCCTCTGCCCCGGACATGATCGAAACCTCCCCGTGTTCCTCTTCGCCTCACTGAACCATCAGCGCAAGGGACTCGAAACCCTCCTCAAGGCTTGGCCCGGAATCGATGCCGAACTCTGGATCGCCGGTGATCCCCTCGATGCATCTCACCAAAAGGAGATTAAAAAACGAGGCCTCACCAGGCGGGTCCACGGTCTCGGCCCACAAGACGATATGAGAACGGTCTACCAGGCAGCTGATTTCCTTATCCATCCCACGCGATACGACGCCTGCTCCAATGTCGTGCTCCAAGCAATGTGTAGCGGTCTCATCCCACTCGTCTCAAATCACGACGGCGCTGCCGGTTTTGTCGAAAACCACAAGAACGGTTTCATCTTGGATGAACCTGCCGACCCCCACTCCGTTCACAAAATAATTAGTAAAGCCCTCTCCCTCGATCAGAATCAGAGCCACCAAATCAGCCTCGCGGCCCGGGAAAAAATGCTCCCACTCACCTGGGAAAATCACCTCGCCCAATGGCAGTCTCTTTTCAAACAGGTCGCCGCTCTTCCCTAAGAGAAGACAACCCAAAATACGGGCAACTAGCCCCTTCGAAGGGCCCAAATCACCACCCGCTTGCCCCACCTAAGGCTTCTTCTCTCGCAAAGCCCGCAACCGAACCAGGGTAGCACCCCAGCCCCCGGTCACCTCGTCTCCCAAGCGAAACGACTCAACCTCCGGCATTCGCTCCAGCAAACGATGCACTCCCTCCCGCAAGGCTCCCGTCCCTTTGCCATGAATCACACGCACCGACAAAATCTCACGTTCCCGACACTCACGAAAATACTCCGGCAACAACGATCCGATCTCATTCGGCCGAAACGTATGCAAATCCAGCTCGTCACTGATCGGATGCTCGATCGGCTCGGGCGCCGATTCCTCATCAACCTCATTCATCATGCAAACCCAAGCACGCCTTCCCTGGCCCACAAAAAAAAGAAAGGACCGGCATGAGCCGGCCCTTCCAAATTCGATTTGCTCGCAAACCTTCTAGAACTTGATCCGAAGACCAATGTTCCAAGAAGCATAGTTGTTCTTCGCACCACCGGCCCAGGTGTATCGGCCGTCGGTGAAGAGCCCCAGGTTGTCAGCGAAACGCCAGTCAATACCGCCACCCAGGTGGCCGGTTCCTTCAGTGCCGCTGTTGGTCACCAGACCGCCGCCACCAAAGAGGTAAGGCGCAATGCAAAGCTCCTCAATCGGGAAACGCACCACAGCGCTGAACGAGATATCATGCTCGGCACTCCCCCCGGGAGCATCGTTGTCAAAAGCATAGTAGCGAGCCGACACACCAAACATCTCCGTAAGGAAATAATTCAAGCCAACACCACCACCCCAACCATCACCAATCGGGAATTCACGATCCTGACCCCAAGTGCCACCGAAAAAGGCATCAACGGTGAACTCACCCGCCTCAAAGCAGAGTGGTGCCGGTGGTGGCGGAGGAGGAGATTTGTCATAAGTTACCTTGCCCCATCCACCGGTCGGACCGGCTAGAGCAGTTCCACTAATCGCAACGCAAAACGCGAGACTGAGAATGATTCTCTTCATACTGTTTATCCCTTGATTGGTAATTCTAATATTTTTGGTAGGTTTAATAACCTCTAAGCCGGCAAATTAACGGGTCATAATCGATTTCGCCACAAATTTTTTCAGAAAAATTTGAACATTTTTGTCTGGCACCATCATTTCCCCGCAAATCTGGCCTCCGAACAGGGGGTTCAGAATCAGCATATTACAGATTCAACCAAGAATCCCTCCACCATGTCCAGCGAATGTTTTGGCAAATCAATTCACGTCCCATATCACAATTATTTTGAACGAATAGTCGCTTTGCGAAACAAAGTTAAGTCGCTATGAACTATCCACTCGCCGCCGCCAAAGATCTCGCTGTCATCCGATCCCTCCTCGAACGCGCGACCTACTATCGTACGATCTCAGGCCCCACCGCCCTTGTCAGTGCCGTCCTCGCCCTCGCTTCCACCACACTGATCCTCACGACCGACTCTTCCCCCTCAAGCTTCCTCATCGTCTGGCTTGCCGCCCTCGCTGCCACCATCGTGTTCAACGCCGCCCTCATTCTCATCGGCGCTCGCAAAAACAACCAACCCTTCATCTCCCCCGCCATGCGTCACGCGCTCGCCGCAGTCTCCCCGGCAATGCTTACCGGCGCTTCACTCGGCATCCTTGCCACTCTCGTCCACCAAAGCCCCTCCTACGCCGCCCTCATCTGGATCTTCAGCTACGGCATCGCTCTCTGCGCCACCTCCAGTTTCGCTCCTCAATCAATCCGCCGTCTCGGCCTCAGTTTCATCATCGCCGGTTGCGCCTGCCTCACCGCCCTCTACTTCATCCCACAAGTCACCACCCTAACAACCGTCAAAGCCGGTGCCGTCTTTATGGGAGCCACGTTCGGGTTACTTCACCTCATCTACGCCGGATGCATCGGACTCCGCACTTCCGAATCATGATCGACTTCAACAAAATCGATAAAACCATCCACGAAAAAGGTCGCCTCTCCATTATGACCCTCCTCGCCACACAACACTCGTGGTCCTTTCAAGATCTCAAAAACGCTCTCGATATGAGCGATGGCAATCTTCTCTCACACCTCCGAGCCCTCCATAAAGCAGGCTTCGTCTCCATGAAACGCGAAACGCAAGATCGCCCCCATACCCGATATGCCCTCACCGAATCCGGTAACACGGCCTTCAAACACTACCTCACCATCCTCGAAACCATCGTCGAAATCGGAAAACAAGAACCCTAACCACCCCTTTTTTGCCCTTTTACTTTGCGATACAAAGCAAAGTCCAACTCCTCACGCCCCATGCCCAAACCAGCTATCACCAGCGATATACCCATGAAAATCACCCTCGCTTCCCACTACGGTATGTGCTTCGGCGTCCGCGACGCCGTCAAGATCACCCAAGAACTGGCCTCCCAGGCCCATGCCTCCGGAGACGCCATTACCATCCTCGGCGATCTCGTCCACAACCCCGTCGTCGAACAAAATCTCTCTTCCCTTGGCACCATCAAAGGCAATCTCAACGACACGCAAAGCGCCTCAACCCAAAAAGTCGTCATTACCGCTCACGGTGCCGCCAATAAAAATCGCCGCGCCTGGCAACACGCCGGCTATCACCTTACCGACACCACTTGCCCACTCGTAAACAAAGCGCATAACGCCCTCGCCAGACTCGTCGCCGCAGGGTTCCACCCAGTCATCATAGGGAAAGCGGGTCACGTCGAGGTCCAAGGTCTCGCCGGTGATTTCCCCCAAGCATCCATCATCTTAACCAAAACCGACATCCAGACTCTCCCCTTCCACAAAAAAATCGGTGTCGTCTCACAAACCACGCAACCCATCGATCTCGTCAAATCCCTCATCCGCCACATCGAAACACACCATCCCACCGCGGAGACCCGCTTCATCGACACCGTCTGCCAACCCACGAAAGACCGCCAATCAGCCCTCGAAAAACTCGCCCGCGAACACCACCTCATCATCGTCGTGGGTGGCCATCACTCGAACAACACGACACAACTTGTTCAAAAAGCACGCGCCCTCGGCGCCACCGCCCACCACGTCGCCACACCGGAAGAACTCGATCCCGCATGGTTTCTACACGCCCGTTCCGTTGGCATCACCGCAGGCACCTCCACCCTCGAGGCAACCGTCCAAAAGGTCCTCACCCGCATCCGCGAAATTGCCGCTCTCCAAACGATAGAACCCAAGTCACGATGAACACCAAATACTGGATAGACTACTTCACTAACCGCAAGGATTCCTACCAGGATCCCGACTGGTCTCAAATCTGCACCCTCAACGATCCACATCAAAAACACGCCCTCGGAAAATCCTTGGCCATCTTCCAACTCGGAGAAACAGGCGGTGGTACACGACTCCTTCGCTTCGCCCAAAAAATCGCCACCCCGGATCAATACCCCAATTACCAAGAAGCGATCCAACTCTTCATCCAGGAAGAGCAAGAACACGCCCGCCTCCTAAAACATCTCGTCCTTCATCTCGAAGGCAAACTCCTGGAGCAACAATGGTCCAACTCCGTCTTCCGTCGCTTCCGGGGAGTCATCAATCTAGAGTTCAACATCCAAGTCCTGCTCACCGCCGAACTCATCGCGGAGGTCTACTACGGGCTGCTCGCTCGATACGTAAATGACCCCGTCGTAAAGGATGTCGCCCAAAAGATCCTTCGCGATGAGGTGAAGCACATCGCTTTTCACCACGACTTCTTCCGTCATCGCTTTTCAAACCTCTCTCCCGCACGCGCCCTCCTCTGGAATTCCCAATTCAAAACGATTCACTCCCTCACCACCATAGTCGTCTGGCACGACCACCAAGCCTGCCTCAACTCCCTGGGCATTCCACGCTCTCGCTTCATGACGCTCGCCCGCGAAAAGTGCCGCTTCTTCCTCCATGGCCTTACCAAGCCCGCTCCCAAACCCTTGGGACTCTTCACGAGTAACCGCTAACCCTCCCCTAACCCCCAACCGGCACTTGCGGCAACCAAACGACCCCGCAATGGGTGACCTTGATATCTTTCTTGTAGGGCTTGATCTCCACCACTTCCAGCTCCTCCAATAACGGATCATACTTCGCTTCTGCCCCGGCAATCTCCTCTTCCAATTGCGCTTCCACCCCGCGATATCGCTCCTCCAATCCTGCCACTTTCTCCCGAGCACGAGCCGCTTCCTCACGCTGCCGCTGCATACTCCCCCAACTCCGCGTCGCACTTGCCCCTCGCTTCATATTGGTCACACTCAAACGCTTTCGCCCCATCAAAACTCCCAAAACAGACGACCCAATCGAAACCACGGAACTCATCGTCGAATGACTCGCTTCCGATTCCTCGCGCTCTCTCGTCTTCTCCGCCCGCTCAATCATCCCCGCCACCTTCTCCAACTCCTTCCCATACTTCACGCGAAGCTTCCCCACCGCTTCATCCCGCTTCTCCCGGGCCATCACCTGCAGCCGAGCTCGGAAATCTCCCTCCGCTTCCCCGAGCTTGGAATGTGCCTTGTACGTCGGACTCTCCCAAATCTTCAGCCGATAATTCCGATACAACTCATCTACAAAATCATCGTCTAGCCCACGAAACACCCTCCCTTCCAATCCCGACGAGGGCAAAGCCCCAAACCGAACGTCCCCGCCCCCCCCTGCAGGTTCCGTCGCCAAGCCTCGCAATAACTCGGGCGACAGCTCCTTCGCCTCCGCCCAATCCACGGAACGAACATCGTCCTCGCTCCCCACACGCAACACTTGCGCCACCGTCCGCTCCCCAAATACATCCAGCGAAGCTTTTTCAAATTCCACCTCCGCCACCCGCAACAAGCCCGGCATATAAACCAACCCTACCGCCGCCGTCGCCGTCCGCGCCGGCACAAAATACTCTTCCACGCCCTCCGGCACGCCACGACCTTCCACCCCCTCGTTCCTTTCCATCTCTTCCACTCCTTCGCCCGCTTGCTCGACCACTGCCGCAACTTCCTCCACCGAAGCCGTCACCGCTTCCCCCGCCGCCGCCTCCCGCTTCTCTTCCGCCTCTGCCTTATCCGCCATCAAGCTCTTGATCTGCCCCCGCGTCAACGGCCCCCGCAAATAACTCATTACCCAACGCACATGAAAAATGACCGGGGCATCCTCATGCACGTTGTTCATCAAAAACACCCGACTCCCCAGTCCCGCTAACACCTCCTCCATCTCCCCGCGATCAAACGTCGAATCATGCGCCGAAGCCGCCCCCTCTAACCCATCCAACACTCGCATCTTGTCCCGCTCCGTCTGCAAACGCCCCAAAAACCACGTTCCCATATTGGACAACGCTTTGTAATCCAAATCCACAGGGTTCTGCGTCGCCAGTAACACCCCAAACCCAAATGCCCGAGCCTGCTTCAACATCGTCAACATCGGCTTCTTGCTCGGCGGATTCGCCGTCGGCGGCAAATACCCGTATATCTCATCCATATACAAAAGCGCCCGTAAACTCGTCGTCCCACTCTGCTCGCGCATCCATCCCAAGGCCTGGTTCAACAACAGACTCACAAAAAACATCCGCTCCTGATCCCCCAAATGCGCAATCGAAAATATCGAAACCCGCGGCTTGCCCTCCTCCGTATACAACATCCGCTGCACATCCAACGGCTCCCCTTTCAGCCACGTCCCGAATCCCGGTGATGCCAGCAACGCATTGATTTTCATCGCCAGCCCAAAACGCTTCTTCTCCGGATAAAACTTCTCTAACTCCAATACCCCAATCTCTTCAAAAGGCGGCGTCTGAATAAATCCAATCAACGACTTCAACGTCACATCCTCACCCGCCTGCCAACAGTGACTGAAGATGTTCGACAACAAGATATGCTCCGGATCCTGCAAGGGATCCGCATCAATCCCCACCAAGGATAGCAAACTCGAAACCGTGCTCTCAATCCGCTCGCCCAACAGTTCCGCATCATCCGAAACTTCAAACGATGGCGCATCTAGCGAACTCAAAATCGACACCGGCACCCCCGCTGAACTACCCGGCGTGTACACCGTCAAATCCACCTGGTCACGAAATTGCCGGATCCGCTCCCCGGATTGCCCCCACGCCCCCAAACCCTCCTTCCACAAATCCGCCTGCGCCGCCGCAAACTCATCCGGCGTTTTCCCCTTCTTCGTCGCCTCATCCTCGTTGATCCACGGCCGAAAATCCTCGGGCGCCAGGTCCGGGAAGGTTAACAGCAAGTTCGCGATGTCCCCCTTCGGATCAATCACCAAAGCCGGCACCCCGTCCATCGCCGCCTCCTCCAATATCGACAAACACAAGCCCGTCTTCCCGCTCCCCGTCATCCCCAATACCACCCCGTGCGTCACCAAATCCTTCGAGTCATACAAAACTAACTCGTCCTCAAGCTTCTTCGCCCCCAAATCATACTCACGCCCAAGGTAAAACGCCCCCAGCTTCTCGTAATCCTCAACCGTCATCTCCATCGCTCGGTGATCATCCCCAAAATTCCGTTTGTGAGGCAATCCCAAATGACCCAATGTTCCTAGTCTGTCACTGTGCCCCTACCTAACGCCACCACCCATCTGCGCACCTGGGCCGAGATCAATCTCGCCGCCCTCGAACACAACATCCAAGTCGCCGCCGCAATTACCCGGGCCCACGATTGTCGCCTTTGCCCCGTCATCAAAGCAGACGCCTACGGCCTCGGTGCCACCTCCATCGCCCGGACCCTCCAAAAACACCCCGCCGTTGCCATGATCGCCGTCGCATCACCCGCGGAAGCCATCGAACTCATCGACGCGGGTATCACCAATGTCCCCATCCACCTCCTCGGACCCGCACCGCCAGAACACTACCACCACATCGTAAAACATCGTCTCGTCCCCACTCTCTCCTCCCTCGAAGAGGCAAAACACCTCAACCATCTCGCCTCTGCTTCACACCCCAAACCTCTCCACGTGCACTTGAAAATCGATACCGGCATGGGACGCATCGGCTTCCTGCCGGAACACCTCCACCAATTCCTGCCCGATCTCCTCAACCTCCCCGCCCTGAAAGTTTCCGGAATCGCCACCCACCTCCCCTCCGCCGACGAAGATCCCGCCTTCACACACCAACAAATCACCCGCTTCCACGACACCCTCCGTTCCCTCCACGCCAGCGCCCCCTCCCTCAGAGCCCATCGACACGCCCACAATTCCGCAGGACTCCTCGGCGGATACGACCTCGCCCACTGCACCCTCGCACGACCCGGCCTCATGCTCCACGGCGTCTCCCCCATCCCCGATCAACAACATCGCCTCCAACCAACCCTCACTCTCAAATCACACGTCACTCTCGTCCGCAACCTCCCCGCCGGCCACAGCATTTCATACGGCCGTACCTACGTCACCCAAAAACCCACCCGAACCGCCACCCTTTCCATAGGATACGGCGATGGATACCCTCGACATCTCTCCGGCCAAAACACGCACGTCCTGATCGCCGGTCAACGCTGCCCCATCCTCGGCCGCGTCACCATGGACCAAATTAGTGTCGATATTAGCCACCTCCCCCATCCTCCCAGCCCGGGCGAAGAAGCCGTCCTCATCGGTACCCAAGGCTCCGAAACCATTTCCACCACCGAACTTGCAGGCAAAGCCGAAACCATCCCCTGGGAAATCCTCACCCGTCTCTCCACCCGCGTCACCAAACTCTATTTCTAGGCCCAAGCCAGCGCGCAGCTTCATTGCGGCCTTTACAACAATCTCAAACCAATCAGCATAACCCGCCATCCAAGACCATTCGGGGACAGCCCAATCAATATTTAGTGTCCATTCCCTCCATTCATGGTTCCTTCCCAATCCAATTCTCTTCAAATATGCTCCAAGTCATCTTCAACGAAATCTCCGCCGCAGAGATATCGCAACTCTCCACCACCGACCAACTCGATCTCCTCGCCGAATTTAAGGTCACCCCCCAGGACCTCGAATCCCCCGATAATGAACGCTTCGGCGCCATGGAGCGCGAAGGCAAAACCCTCTACCGATATCGCTCACCCGAATACCGTATCTACTTCGAAGTCACCGAAGAAGGCGTCCTCGTCCACCGCGTCCTCCACAAAAATACTCTGGAGGATTTCCTCTTCCGCACAAAACTTGACTCCGGCGAAGACGCCGCTCTCGCCGAATCAAAACAGTTCTGGGAACTGATCGAAGAAGGCGAAAAAGCCAGACGCGTTTGATACTCCCCAACTTGTGCCGCAATCACGGGCATCGGCGCGCGCAAAAAACACCCAACATGACTGCGATAACTGAAACTTGGTCACTGGATTCGCTCCTCACCGACGAAGCCCTCCGCACCAGCGAATTCCCCATCGCAAAAAATAAAATCTTCCTCTCCCACGCCGCCGTCACCGCCCTCCCGCGATGCGTCGCCGATGCCGTCTGCGACTACACACGCGCCTCCTGCAACGATCAACAGGAATTCGCCGGCGTCCTCGACGTCATCCGCGACACCCGACGCGCTGCCGCCGACTTGATCAAGGCCCAGCCAAACGAAATCGCGCTCCTCGGCCCCACTTCTCTCGGACTCTCGCTTTTTGCCAACGGGCTCCCTTGGAACACCGGCGACGAGATCCTCTGCTACCTCGATGATTACCCCGCCAATGTCTATCCCTGGCTCGACCTCGAACGCGCCCACGGCGTCAAAATCAATTACGTCAAACCCGATACCCCAGGTCATATCACACCCGATCTCGTCTCCGCTCACCTCACGCCACGCACCCGACTCGTCGCCCTCGCCTCCTGCCACTTCCTCACCGGCTACCGTATCAATGTCGATGCCATCGGACAACTCCTCCACGACCGTGGCATTCTCTTCTCCCTCGACGCCATCCAAACCATCGGTGCCTTCCCTACCGAAATGACGCACGTCGACTTCATGTCCGCCGACGCCCATAAATGGATGCTCGGCCCCATGGCCATCGGAATCGTTTACGTGGCAGAAAAACACTTTGATCTCCTCCGCCCCTCCCTCCTCGGCGCATGGAATGTCAAATCCCCTAACTTTATCACTCAGCCCGAAATCTCCTTCCATCCCTCCGCCCAACGCTATGAGCCCGGTGTCCTCAATGCCGCCGGCGTCTACGGCATGAAGGCCGCCCTCGATATGATCCTCGCCCTCGGAATCGAAAACATCGCCGCCCGATTGATCACTCTTAAAACACACCTCGTCGCCGGTCTCAAAACCCGAGACTTCCAAATCCTACCTCCCACCGTAAGCGAGAACGCTTCGGCGATCACCACCTTCCACCACCCACATATCGATACCTCTGCCCTCTTCAAATATCTCGCCCAAAACAACATCGTTTGCTCCGATCGACGCGACCGCCAAAACAACGCCCTCCTTCGCTTGAGCCCACACTTCTACAATACCACCGCCGAAATCGACCATACCCTCGCCCTCATTGACGATTTCCGGGCGTAATTCCCTCATCATCAGGGGCGATAAGCTAAAAATTTATTTTCTTGCCCCTGTTAGGCATCATCACAATCCTACCCAAAGGCGGGCCAAAACGATCCCCGCGCAGACAATCCCGCTAACCCGCCAGTTTTATCGTGGACGAAGAACTTAAAAATATAAAAAAACTCATTACCCTCATGGAGAAGCACGACCTCTCCCACGTGAGTGTCGAAAGCCAGGGAACTAAAATTAAGTTGAACCGCGGCGCCAATATCGAAGCTGTCCCCGCCGCACCCGCTGCCACTCCCGCACCTGCCATATCCGCAGCCGCTCCGGCGGCCGAAACCCCGGCTGCGGCACCCACCGATCCTGAGATCACCGCACCCATGGTCGGCACCTTCTACTCCTCCGAATCACCCGAAGCCGACCCCTTCGTCAAGGTCGGCTCGAAAGTCGATGAAGATACCGTCATCTGCATCATCGAGGCCATGAAAGTCATGAACGAAATCAAGGCCGAAACCAAAGGCACCATTACCGAAGTCCTCGTCGACAACGCGTCCCCCGTCCAATTCGGCGAACCCCTCTTCCGCATCGATCCGGCCTGATACGATGCGTCCCACCACCGCTCCCCCCCATCACAGCCGCCCTCATACCCGGCTACCGGCAATTGTAAACTGGTAACCCTTCTAACTCCATTCCATGTTCCAAAAGGTCCTCGTCGCCAATCGCGGAGAAATCGCACTCCGGGTCATCCGCGCCTGTAAAGAACTCGGCATCCCCACCGTCGCCGTCTACTCGGAAGCCGATATCGACTCCATGCACGTCCACCTCGCCGACGAAGCCATCTGCATCGGCCCCGGCCCAAGCATCGAATCCTACCTCAAAATCGATCGCATCATTTCCGCCGCAGAGATCGCAAATGTCGACGCCATCCATCCCGGTTACGGGTTCCTCGCCGAAAACGCCCGCTTCGCCGCCATCTGCGAGTCCTGCAAGATCAAGTTCATTGGCCCCTCCGCAGAAGTCATCTCCCTCATGGGCGACAAAAATCAGGCCCGCGCCACCGCCATCAAACATAAAGTCCCCATCACCCCAGGTAGCGAAAACGTCATCGCCACCGAAAAAGAAGCCCTCGCCATCGCCCGCGATCTGGGCTTCCCCGTCATGATTAAGGCCACTGCTGGCGGCGGCGGCAAGGGCATGCGCCCCGCTCTCAACGAAGCCTCCCTCAAATCCGGCTTCCACGGCGCCCGCGCCGAAGCACAAGCCAATTTCGGAAACCCAGACGTCTACATCGAGAAACTGGTCGAGAATCCCCACCACATCGAATTCCAAATCGTCGCAGACTCTCACGGCAACGTCGTTCACCTCGGAGAACGCGATTGCTCACTCCAACGCCGCAATCAAAAAATCATCGAAGAAACACCCTCTCCCATCCTCTCCCCGGAACTCCGAAAAAAAATGGGCGAAGCTTCTATCTCCCTCACCAAAGCCATCGGATACGAAAACTGCGGCACCATCGAATACCTCGTCGATGATGATGAAAATTTCTACTTCATGGAAATGAATACCCGTATCCAAGTCGAACACCCCATCACGGAAGAAGTCTACGGATGCGACCTCATCAAGGAACAAATCCGCATCGCCGCCGGCCAAACCCTCTCCAGCCACGTCGTCGATGCCGTCCCACGTCACCATGCCATCGAATGCCGCATCAATGCCGAAGACCCCTACAACAACTTCGCCCCCAGCCCCGGTCGCATCGACCTTTTCTACGCCTCCGGCGGCCGCGGCGTCCGCGTCGATACCCACGTCTACTCCGGATATGAAGTCCCCCCCTACTACGACTCCATGATCGCTAAACTCATCGTCACCGGGGCCACCCGCGAAGGTGCTATCGACCGCATGTCTCGCGCCCTCAGCGAATTCCTCGTCGAAGGGATCAAAACAACAATTCCCTTCCAAGATGCCATCATCCGCAGCTCCGACTTCAAAAACGGCACCTACAACATCGCTTGGGTTGAAAAATTCCTCGCCACACACCCCCCCGCCTCGCCTTAATCAAGAGTCGCCTCAGTCTTACTCTCTCCCCCCGCCCGCGAATCTACTACTCTCTTTCAAATCCGGTCTGATCAACGAATACCGGTCCCTGACGAATCCTCTGCTTCCCAGCGCCCCCCCGCTAACCACAAACAACCAAAATATCAAATGGACCGCGGCACTGCCCTAACCCTCGAGCGCCTCGCCGAGGCTAAGCTCTATAGTATCCTCGACCTCGGATACGTCGAACCGCATGACGCCCTGAACACCGCCCAGCAGCTGCTCGATGGCGGCGTCGATATCCTGCAACTACGCGGAAAAAACCAAGAACCCGATGAGCTAATTCCACTTGCAAAAAAAATCCACACCCTCACTCGCAAGGCCGAAATACCCTTCATCATCAATGACCACCCCGATATCGCCGTCGCCGTGAAGTCCGAAGGGCTTCACCTAGGACAAGAAGATATGCCCATCGGTAAAGCGCGCGGTATCGTCGGCCCCAGGACCCTCATCGGCAAATCCACCCACTCCACCGGACAAGCCCTTGATGCCGTCGCCGAAGGCGCCGACTACATCGGCTTCGGCCCCATCTTCGCCACCCCAACGAAACCAAGCTACATCCCCATCGGTATCGAAAACCTCGAGTGGCTCCACCAAACCGTGCACCTCCCCGCCTTCTGTATCGGCGGAATCAAACTCGAAAATCTGAAAACCCTCGTCAAAAACGGCGCCCACCGCGTCGCCATGGTCTCCGCCCTCCTCCAAGCAAAAAAAATCGATAAATACATCAAAGACTCGAAGAAAATCCTCGGCTAACCTCCCAACCAATTAACCCATTAACCGATTAACCTGCCCAATGTCTGTCCTCGTCGCCGGAACCGTCGCCATCGATAACATCAAAACCCCCACCGAAAGCCACGAAAACCTCCTCGGCGGCTCCGCTTCCTTCGCCGCCATCGCCGCCCGCTTTCTCTCCGATCCCACCCATGTCGTCGGCGTCATCGGCGACGACTTCCCAACCGAACATCTCGAGCTCTTCAAATCCCTCGATCTTTCCACCGATGGCCTCCAAATCATCAAAGGAGGCTCATCATTCAAATGGCACGGCGAGTATTTCGACAACATGAACCGCCGCGAAACCCTCGATACCCACCTCGGCGTCATCGAGACCTTCATGCCCCAGTTCCCCCTCGAAGTCGCCAAATCCAATGTTGTCCTCCTCGCAAACATGAGCCCCCGCAACCAGCTCGATACCCTGACCCTCTGCCAGGATCCCGGCTTCGTCATTGCCGATACCATGGACCTTTGGATCAATATCGCCCGCGAAGATCTCGAAGAACTCCTCGGAAAAATCAATCTCCTCATCATCAACGACTCCGAGGCCCAACAACTCACCGAAACCCACAACAACATCATCGCCGGCGATCGCCTCCTCGCCCTCGGCCCCCCTCACGTCATCATCAAAAAGGGCGAACACGGCGCGTTGCTATTCTCAAACCGGGGAGACTTCTTCTCCGCCGGCGCTTACCCCATTCGCGATCTCCACGATCCCACCGGCGCGGGTGACACCTTCGCCGGCGGCATCGCCGGATATCTCGCCCAAAAAAACAAATCAAAAGACGATGTTACCTTCGACGACATCGCCCACGCCATCCTATACGGCACGGTCCTCGCTTCCTTCACCTGCGAGTCCTTCTCCACCCACCGCCTCGCCAACCTCTCGAAAGAAGAAATCTCCCACAGACTGGACGATCTCAAATCCCACGCCAAAATCACCTTGTGACCAAGACCAGCCTGCCCGTGATCATACGCCCTACCGTTACTCTCGGAACCTCCGGCAAATTCCCATTCCCGCCCCAAGCCACAATGCACGCCTCCTGCACCCGATCATCTTTTTAATCGCAATGACTCAGGCTCGTGGAGCACCAACCGATACGCTCTTCCTTCCCCGCCTTGCCGCAAGACCGCGTTTCGCCGTGACTCCACAAAGCCTCCGGCGTCACGGGACATGGACAATCCCCGTGCCAATTCAATCGCTCCCATTATCCCCCCGTCCGCATCGCAGTCGCCACCCCGGCCTCTCCTTCCCCCTCCACTTCCTGCGACGATGTTGATGCCGCACTCTCCTCTTCCGGCGCCCCCTCCGGCTCCGCCACTTCCATGTCCACTTCTATCTCTACCGGCTCACCCAAAAACTTCGGCTCTGTCCCTAACACATAAACATCCAATACCGCCTTCACCCGTGCTAGCCACTCGCGCAATCGCGTCTTGTAAGACAAATCAATCGAAACCCGCTCCCCCGCCAAACCCACCGCATCAATCCCATTCTGCCGTGCCAAAAAAACGGCCCGCGGCACATGGAAATCATCTGAAATGATCGTGATCCGATCCTGACCAAATACCTTTTTCGCGCGCACCACCGAGTCCAGTGTCCTTAGTCCCGCGAAATCACTCCGAATGGCTTTCTTCGGAACCCCCAACTTCACCAGCGCCTCCGTCATCACTTTCGGCTCGTTATAATAATGGTCCGGATTAGCCCCACTCACCAACAACACTTTCACTTTCCCCTCGTCATACAATGCCGCCGCCGCCTCAACTCGCCCCTTGAAATGCAAGTTCGGCGTCGTCGGCGCCACCTTCGGCGACGTCCCCAAAACCAACCCCACCCCGTTGTTGTCCAAGTCTTCCACCTGCGTGTATACCGCATCATGGGTCGAACCCACCACCCACAAGTTGCAAAACAAGGTCGCCAAACCAATCAACACCACCAACCATAGACCCGCCTTGAACAAAAACCTTACTGCCCGCCAAGCCCCCTTGGACTGCCGCGGCTCTTCCATCGTTTCGATTCTCATCTCACCCTGCGTCTCACTATAAGTCTACACCGATCCTATCCAAATTTCACCTCCACAATGCCACACCCCTTGAACAACCCCCACCGCCCAATCGTCTCACCTCCATCCCCAGTTGCTTCCCTCCCCGCCCGTGTGTAACTAATGCCAGGGCTACCCATCACGATATCATGACCGTCCTTCGCGTCTTCTCATACCTTCGCAAATACCCTCTCCTCGCCGCTGCGCAACTGTCCTGCGCCGTGCTCATGACGCTCCTCTACATCGTCTTTCCCGAAATTACCCGCACCATCGTCGATGATGTCATCCCCAACAAAGAAACCCATCGCCTCCTAAGCCTCTCCCTCCTCGCCGCCGGCGCATTCCTCCTCACCAACCTCTTCAATGCCCTTCGCATCCTCCTCAACAACACCTTCGAACAAAAAGTCATCTTTGATCTCCGCTCCGACCTCTACCAACGCATCCAACGCCTCCCCATGACTTGGTTCGACAACAAACGCACCGGTGATGTCATGACCCGGATCACAGAAGACGTTACAGACACCGAACGAGTCCTCATCGATGGTATCGAAACCGGTATCGTCGCCTCCCTACAAGTCCTCATCACCGGGGCCTATATGTTCTTCGTCAGCCCCCAACTCGCCGCCATTGCCCTCATCCCCATGCCCTTCCTCATCGGAGGCGCCCTCCTCTACACCCTCACTGCAGCCGACCGATACCGAGGCGTCCGGCGCGCCACTAGCGCCATGAACTCACTCCTCCACGATAACATAGATGGCATCCAGCAGATCAAATCGTTCACCCGTGAGCAATCCGAACTCGAACGCTTCAACCAATCCTCCAATAAACTCCGCACCGCAACTCTCCGGGTCATGCGCTCATGGGCCATCTATAATCCCTCCATGGAATGGTTCCGCAACCTCGGATACGCCCTCGTGGTCGGCGTCGGTGCTTTTTGGGTCATTCGCGGCGACTTCTCACTCGGGGTCTTCACCGCCTTCCTCGTGATTCTCGCCCTCTTCTACGAACCCATCACTCGCCTCCACGGCCTCAACCAAATCCTCCAGGCCGGCCGCGCCGCCGCCGAACGCGTCTTCGACTTCCTAGATACTCCCGAAGAAGTAAACGCCCACTCCGGCAACCATCTCCCCACCCCCATAAAAGGTCACATCCAATTCAGAAACGTGTCCTTTACCTATCGCCCCGCCCCCGTTAAACCACTCGCCGCTAACGACGACTCCATACCACTCCCGGAAGACAAAGCAGAGGACGCACGCCCACGCCCCGCAACCCTCTCCCATATCAACCTCGAAGCACTCCCCGGACAAACCATCGCCCTCGTCGGCCCCACCGGCGCCGGAAAATCAACCATCATCAATCTCCTCAACCGCTTCTACGAATACGACCAAGGTACCATTTCGATCGATGGCGTCGACATTCAAAGCCTCGCCAAACCCGCCTTGCGCGCCCAACTCGGCTACGTCACCCAGGAATCCTTCCTCTTTAACGATTCCGTCCGCTACAACCTCATCCTCGCCAAACCCAATGCCTCCGACTACGAGCTCTGGGATGCTCTCGAAACCGCCAACGCCGCCCAATTCGTGCGCGCCCTCCCCGAAAACCTCGATACCAACGTCGGCGAACGCGGCGTCAAACTCTCCGTCGGCGAAAAACAACGCCTCGCCATCGCCCGCGCCCTCCTGAAAAATCCCCCCATCCTCCTCCTCGACGAGGCCACCGCCTCCGTCGACAACGAAACCGAACGCCTCATTCAACAAGCCCTCGACCGCCTCCTCGAACACCGCACATCCTTCGTGGTTGCCCACCGCCTCTCCACCATCCGCAACGCAGATACAATCTACTGCCTCGACCAAGGCAAAATTGTCGAAAGCGGTTCCCACGAAAACCTCCTCAACCAAAACGGACTCTACGCAGAACTCGCCTCGCACGCGTTTTCCGAAGATCCCGTCCCACAAGCGCTCTAACGAATCAGACGAGCGACGCAGTTATGAGGTTTTTCTTTCAATGATCTCAAAAAAACCGTTTCAAACCCGTCACAAAAAAACCACCTGCATTTCCAGAAACATGGCATACCCTCTGCTTAGATAAACGTTATATCCGCCGAGAATAGGCGCATACCGTTTATTGCTAAAGATAGAGATAAATGCCAAAAAGAATCCGGTTACCACAACCTAGGCAAACCCCTGCCAACAGTGGTGGCGAATCCACTTCAAACTCGGACCAGGAACCCGTATGGGATCCCGATACGGTCCAACGCCTCATCAACCGGGCTCAGCGTAGGGGCCAGCAACCTGCTATCCTCTGCGTGGGTCGACAAGAAGCTCAAGCTCTCCGTGCTTACCTCGCTCATCGTTTCGACGATGATGATGTAAGCCTCAGTAGCTTGGTCTACGCCGACCTGAAGATCGTTCAAATCCAAGAAGACTCCTACCTGGATATCGAAACCTTGGAGTCGATCTTCGAAGGAAGCCGTCACGCCCAAATCACCGCGATCAAGGAAGAAATGGTCCGGGACCGGCGCGATAGCCTCGAGAATAAGCCAAAAAGTCACTTCCGCTTCTCCCTCTAGACTGGGAAAAAAGCGGTTAAGTGCAGATCCCTCGCCCTGGGCCCGCTTAAGCAAGAGCGGGCCCGGGACGAGGCCCACCCTCGCGCCCCTCCCTTTTCGGCCCGAAGGATCTCCGCATACGGCAAACGATCAATTCCTCCCACTCCAACCTCGGTCAGGCCACCACTGACCTCCCGTCGTCGCTTGCCCATGCGTGCCGGCCGACTTCTTGCCAGTGCCCAATCCTCCTGTCCCACCCTTGGCACAAACCCTGCTCCTCCACAACTTGACCTCCAAATCCTTGACCTCCCCCAAACCCACGCCTAAAAAGACAGCCTGATCCCCGTCACGCTGCCTGAAAAAACCTGACATCGCTCGCTCGCACATGCCCAAAATTTCCAAAAATCTCTTCACAGAAAGCAACTTCTTCCTCGCCCTTCTTGTCACTTCCATAGCCCTTCTCACCCTGAGCATCTCTCAGGAAACGGCGGTCGAAACACCGGTTGTCGCAGCCTCCGACACCGCAAAACTTCTCTCCTTCGAGGGCAAAACCGTCAAAGTTACTGGCAAAGTCATCAAGACCGGTAAGTCTGGCTCCGGACACAACTTCCTGAACTTCGAAGATTCAAAATTCGTCGGCTTCACTCCCAGCGCTGAACTCGGAAACTTCACCAACGGAGACCCAGCCGATGTCTACAAAGACAAACTGGTTGCCGTTACCGGACCCATCGAACTCTACCAGGACAAACCCGAAATCGTCATTAAGTCGCCCGGCCAAATCAAAATCATCGATCCCTCCGAACTGGCCAAACCTGATACCTCCGCCAGCGTCGACGCATCAGAAGCTTCCAGCGAAGAAGACGCAAAACCTTCCATTACCAATACCCCCACCGATCCCTCCGAATCTGTCGACTGGCGCCGCTACTTTAAGTAGACGCCTTCCCCGCAAGCGACCCCAGCGCGTATTTGCCCAATACGTCAAATTCAAGATTCACCCGCTCCCCCACCTGTCGCTTCCCTAGGTTAGTAACATCCCACGTGTGCGGAATAATCCACACCGTCAATCGAACTTCGCTCACCTCAGCGACCGTCAACGAAATCCCGTCAATCGCAATCGACCCCTTGTAAATCACGTGACGGGAAAACTCGGCCGGCAATCCCACCTCGACCCGGTGATCATCTCCACTCGCCTCCAGCGCCAGCACACGACTCACACAATCCACATGCCCCTGGACAAAGTGCCCACTCATCCGATCCCCTACCCGAAGAGATCGCTCCAAATTCACAGCTCCCCCCGCCTCCAAATCTCCCAGATTCGTCACCCGCAAGGTCTCTTCCAATAAATCAAATCCCGCCCGCCCCCCTTCCACCGCGGTAACCGTCAAACAACAGCCGTTCACGGCCACGCTCTCCCCCATTTCCAAATCTCCACCCATTTGCCTACCCACATCCACCATCAAGTGCCCCCCGAATTCATTTCGCTGCAGCGAAACCACCTCCCCCAGTCTCTCAATGATCCCCGTAAACATCCAGGAACTCTAGCCCTCCTCGCTCCCCCATGTCCAAAGATTAAAACCCCCGCCTCCGATCGCCTCTTTTTCGATCCGCCACCCTGCCTCCCTTCCGCTTAGAATAAAAATAAAAACGCCAATAGCAAGACCGCCAAACACACGGTTACCCCCACCGGGAACACTCCGCGCTGCGCCCGCACATACATCACCTCACGCTTCGCCGCAATCTGCGCCGGCGTCTTTCCCGAAGCGACCCACACCGGCACCAACATCCAACAAAGTATCACTGCCGGCGCTTCCCGGAAAAAACGATTCACCCGTGGAAGAAACCCTCGTACCACCACCCCATGCGTCAGCGCATTCGCCCCGTTCAAAATTCTGCCTACCCCGCCCACAAACAACGGAGTCCCCTTGCGGTAAAACCAATCCCAATCCAACGAAATCCCCCGCATCGGCTGAACCAACTTCAAAAATACGAAGAAGGCGAGCGCAGAAAAGAACAGCAGCTGCAGTTGCCCGATCACTTTCGACGCCTTGTAAGCGCTAAACTCCACCGGATAAGGCAACACCTCATAAAGCAAGCCAGGCCGCATCCCAAAATATAGACAAAGAAACGCCAGTATCCCCATCGCAATCAACATCGACCGCGGCGCCTCCTTCGGCCGTAAGCCACGATCCTCATTGAAAAATACAAAATACGGAAACTTGATTCCCGCATGAAGCACCGCCCCCGCCGAGGCAATCTCCAAAAACAACCACGGCCAAAACAAATGAGCCGAATCAGCAGCCTGCAATATCATCGGCTTGCTCGTAAACCCGCTCGTCAAAGGCATCGATAATGTCGTAAACGCCCCTACCATGCAAAAAACCATCGTCCACGGCATCGCGCGATACAGCCCTCCCAGCTCGGTTCCCTTGCTCTTCCCCACCCGGTAAAGCACCGCCCCCGCCGCCATCCACAAAAGCGATTTGTATATAATATGGCAAATCGCGTGCGCCGTCGCCCCGTTGATCGCCATTTCCCCACCAATCCCCGCCGCACACACCATGAACCCCACCTGGTTCACAATCGAATATGCCAACACCCGGCGCATGTCATTCTCCAGAAGCGCATATACCAAGCCGTAAATCGTCATGATGCACCCCACCCAAATCAAGATGTCCCAACCCTCGAAAGCCCGCAGCAAGGTGTAGACCGCTGTCTTCGTCGTGTAAGCACTCAAGACTACCCCGCCCGTCACACTCGCCTCTGGATACCCGTCCGGTAACCAACTGGCCAGCGGAGGTGCCGCCACATTGACCAAAAAACCCACCAGAATAAGCCACGGACCCGCGCCCTCTCCCACACCAAAACCCTCAAACGCAAGGCTCCCCGTCGCTTGAAAGGTCACCACCATCCCCGCCAACAAAAACAAGCCACCAAGCAAGTGAATCATCACATACCGAAAGGCCGCGCCGCTCGCCCGCCGGGTCCCACGTGACAAAATGATGAACGCCGAACTCACCGCCATCAGCTCCCAGAAAATATATAGCGTCAGCAGGTCACCTGCGAACACCACCCCCAGCGCACTCCCCACATAGACCAACGATGCGACGTGCTGCGTCTTCTTCTTCACGTAAAACGCAAAAACAAAGGTCACTGCCGCATTGAGCGTAAAGATATACGCAAACGCCCGGCTCAACCGGTCCACACGCAACAAGGTAACGTCCCCAAAACCCGCCAATAGCTCCCGCTGCAAATGCTCACCCTCCGGCAAGACCATCACCTGAAAGAACGCCAGTATCGGCAAAGCAATCACATACCATTTCCGAATCGCACACGGCAGAAACGGCACCAGTATCGCCCCGAAAACTAGAATCAAGCCTGGCGGTATCTCAGAGAGACTCATCCACATCCTCCGGCTTCATATCCTCCGCGTCCTCCGGCCCATAATAATCCTCAGACCGCCGCAACCACACCCCCAACACTTTCACAAGAAAAATCGCCACCACGCACGTGACGAAACCAAGCAACGCAAAAAAACCAAACATCCCGTCAATCCCAAAGTGCCCTTTGCGCTTTACAAAAAACTCCCCAACCAACGCCACAAGACACGCCAAACATAAAGCACGCCACAGCCCCCGCCGCACACCGGGACGATCAAACCAATCAAACTCTTTACCATTCTTCATCGAACGTTCCTACTTAAGCCCTCCCACTAACGAACTCGCCAACTCTACCCAAACCCCGGGCACCACAAAAAACATCACCGCCAATCCCGCCGTCACACACAAAGGAATCACACATGCAAGCGGCGCTTCCTCCACAGCCGCCCATGAAAACTTTTCCGGACGACCGCCCCCCACCTTCGGCGACGGAAAAAAGGCCCGGTAAACCACCGGCAAAAAATACGCCGCGTTCAGTATCGTGCTTACCAAAAACACCACCAACAACCATGGTTGCTCCGCCTGCAGCGTCCCCATCACCAGATAAAACTTGCTCAGCAAACCCAGCGTCGGCGGCAGGCCAATCACACTGAGCGATCCCAACAGGAACGCTGTCATCGTGAACGGCATCTTCTTCCCTAAGCCCTCCAGCTGGCTCACGTACTTCTTCCCTGTCGCCACAAAAATCGCCCCCGCACAAAAAAAGAGCGTGATCTTGCCGAAAGCGTGCGCCGCAATATGCAACGCACTCCCCGTTACCCCCAGCGGCGTCAGCAACGACACTCCCAACACAATATAAGCAAGCTGCCCCACTGTCGAAAACGCCAGTCGCCGCTTCAGGTTGTCCTGCGTCAACGCAATTAAGGAAGAGGTCACCACCGTAAACGCTGCAATCCACGACAACACCACCGCCACATCCAATTCCCGAAGAAAATCCACCCCGAAAATTCCCGTCACCACACGAATCACACAAAACACCCCCACCTTCACAACCGCCACCGCGTGAAGCAACGCAGATACGGGCGTCGGCGCGACCATCGCTCCCGGTAACCACGAGTGCAAAGGCATCAAACCGCACTTCGCAAACCCAAAGACAAACAACAAAAGCAAAACTAACCCTTCTCCCCCCGTTACCGTTCCCGCCAAGACTCCCGCCATGGAAAAATCCAAGTTCCCGCCTGACCTCACATACGTGAATATCATAGCCGGTAAAGCAAACCCAATCGAACTCCCTAGCAGATAAGTGAGATAGGTCCGCCCCCCGGTGCGCGCTTCCTTGTCCTGATGATGTGTCACAAGCGGGAACGTCGCCAGCGAGAGCATCTCATAAAAAACATACATCGTGAGGAGATTCGCCGAAAACGCGACACCTAACGTTGCGCTTAATGAGATGGCAAAAAACGCCGCAAAGCGCGTCTGTGCATGCTCTTTCGATCCTCGCATATACCCCGCCGCATAAACCGAAGTCACAATCCACAATCCCGACGCCACCAACCCAAATAACATGCCCAGCCCATCCACCCGAAACGCCAAGGCCAAACCGGGCGTAATCTCCACCAGCGTGCACTCGACAACTTCCCCACCCAAAACCAAAGGCAACATGGAAAGGACTAGCCCGAATTTCACCACCCCTGCTGCGAGCGTGGCCCCCTCACGCGCATTCGCCATCCCCCGCTTCCCAAACCACACAATCGGTACGACCGCTACCAAAGACGCCAGACACGCCCACAAGGGATTCCAACTCTGCACCGCCCCGCCCATGGCTAGTTCCCCCCTCCCACGTTCCCAATAATCGGGATCCCTTCCAAACCCTTTTCAATAAACGACACAAGCTCCCCGTTGAACACTCCAACCAAAACCACGAGGATCGCCGCCGCCCACAATGCCACCAGACGCACCCGCGGCGCCGCCACCCGCTCTTCCACATCTCCCTCACCATGAGCACCACCATGGGACTCCGCCGGTTCCTTGCCAAAATAGGCGATCTCAATGATCCGAAAAAATAAAATCGCATTCACCAAACTCGAAACCAACAACACCACGACATACTCCCACCGACCCGCTTCCATCCCACCACGAATCAAATACCATTTGCTGAAAAATCCCGACGTGGGCGGCACCCCGATCATCGCCAATCCCCCCAATACAAACGCCGACATCGTCCACGGCATCTTCCGAAAAGCGCCGCTCAGATCATCAATCCGACGCGCCTTCAGCCGACTCCACAAGATGCTCGCACCCAGGAACAGACAAAGCGTCATGATCGCATCACTCACGATGTGATACAACGCCCCGACCATCCCCCAGTGATTGGCCAACCACGCACCCCCCACCATGTATCCCACTTCCGCCACAATGAGATAACACAGCATTTTCTTTATCTCCACCTGCGCCAACGCCAACAAAGACCCCGCCAACACAGCCAAAACCGCAAGCCACACGACGATCGCCGTCGCATGTGCCTGAAATACATATTCCGCGCCAAAAATTCCTAACATGAAACGAATCATGATGTAGATCGAAACCTTCGTCATCAAGGGTGCCAGGATGCAACTCGTCGTCGAGGGGCAATACGAATACGCATTCGGAAGCCACCCATACAAAGGGAAGAAGGCCATCTTGATAAACACGCCCACCATCATCAAAATGAATGCCACGACGATTGTCGTTGACCCAAAAAGGTCCTGCGCCTCGATCACCTCCCGTATCCCCTCCATGTTCAAAGTCCCCGTCTGGATATAAAGGTAGCCCGTCCCTAATAAAATAAACGACGCGCCGATCGTGCCCATGATCACATAGTTGAAAGCAGCCACTTTTCCCCGCTTCGAAGAACCCATCGCCACCAGCCCGTATCCCGTCAGCGAAGTCACTTCAAGCAACACAAACAAGTTGAAGGCATCCGCCGTGATCGTGATCCCGCACAAGCCCGTCACTAATAACAGGAACAAGGTATAGAAAGGAACCGTCTTCGCGGGCACCTTGACGTCCTCCTCCCGCCGAAACGAATACACCCCCACAATCAACGCCACCACCGCCACCGTCATCAACACCAGCGCGTTCAGCCCATCCACCCGCAATTGAATTCCGATCCCCAACGGCACCTCCCAACCACCCATGAAATAATCAACCGGCCCGTCACGATATACCCGCACCAGTAACCCCGTCGCCGCCGCTAAAGTCGCTCCCAGACCAACAATTACCACAGGGAAACACCATGCCCGCCGGCGTAACCCCAGGAGGGTGACCAGCAAAGCAGCCACCATCGGCGTCAATACCACGATCGCCGGTAACTGCTCAACCATACTTCCCCTCACCCTTTTTCACCTTCGCCAAAATCTCGTCCTCCTCGATCGTTCCATACTCCCGATAAATCATCTGCACGATCGCCAAGCCCACCCCCAACGTCGCCACCCCCACCACAATCGCCGTCAGCATCAAGACGTGAGGCAAGGGATTCGCATACGCGTCCGGATCAATAATCCCCTCATCATCATCGTCATCCGAATCATCCCCAAAGTTCTTTCCATAACTCAGGAGCTCGTCGGTCAAATCTCCATCGTCCAAGTCCGCCGAATCGGATTCCTTCTCCATCGGCGGAGGAAGGTCCGCGGCATCGCCTTTCGCCGCTTCCCCACCATAGGCCACCGCCTGCGCCTTCTTCTCCGCATACAAAACTTCCCCCGTCAAAATCGGAATCCGCCCGCCTTCCTTCGCCCCCAATGACACATAAAACAAAATGATCGCCGTCTGAAAAATCGACATCCCAATCAACTTCTTGATCAGGTTGTTCTTCGTGATCATCGCATACAACCCGATCATCAACAGGATGACATAGATCCAAAAATTGAAGTGCGGTATGACGTATTGCGTAAGAAATCCCATGTCTCGTCCCGATCAATGCCCTCGGCGCTAATCTACTAACAAATCCCCCTAAAGCCCTCCCTCCAACTCACCTCGCGTCGATAAATGCGCGTATATCGCAAACATGATTGCCGTCACCGTAAATGCCACCCCGACTTCAACGCCCAGCATGCTGTGATAACGCGCCATGATCGGGTCTGTCGCCGGCATCACTTCATGCAATACCGAGTAATCCAAAAAATTCGCCCCCAAGAACTGCGCCACCCACCCAAACACGCCGTAAATCAAAATACCCACGACACCCAATACTAAAAATCGACGCTCCGGCATGCGCGCCAAACCCGCATCCAAATCCCGCGCAATCGCCCACAAAATAAAACTCGCCCCCAATATCACCCCCCCCTGAAATCCCCCGCCCGGACTATAATGACCGTGCGCCACCACATACAGCGCAAACAGTTGAATCACCGGGATCAAAATCCGGCAGGTCGTCCCAATAATGATGTCATGATGATCCCCCTCAGCCCGCGGCGGCGTCGGCACCATCCCCTTCTTCCGCCGCAAACCCAGCCCCTGCAAGATCGCAATAATCGCCACGCCCCCCGTGAAAATCACGACTGTCTCGAACATGGTGTCATACCCACGGTAATCCGCCAAAACAGCCGTGACCATGTTCGGCACATGCGTCTCTTCATAGGTCTTCTCCACAAAATGAGTCGCCACTTCACCCGCATTCGCCGGCGATTCCGGATCCCCAAAATCCGGAAAATCCACAACCGCCGAAATCAGTAAGGCCCCCGTCACAAAAACCGCTAATAATCCAAATATCTTCATCAATGAAACCCGTATCTTCCGCGGACCAATCCCCGCTTCAATCCGATGACCTCCGGCTCGTATTAAATACGGTCGCAATCAAAAAGACCGCGCTCACCCCAGCCCCCACCGCCGCCTCTGTAAACGCCACGTCCACCGCCCCCATCTCCGCCCATAGCAAACAGATGAGAAAACTATAGATCCCAAAAATCATGGACGCGCTCAACAAATCACGCACCCGCAAAGCAATCACCGCCGTCACCACCAGGAACACCAGCAATATCAAGTCAAACTGCCAAATCATCTTCCCCTGCCTTTCAAAAACTGTTTGCGCCTCGCGTCCTTCTGTAAAAAAATCCGCCTCACTCCGTCTCCCGTTTCCCCTCCAACGCATCCTTGCCACGCTTCACCGCCGGCTCCACCCCGTCTTCATAACCCGCATCCATTAAAGCATGCGTCGCCGTTGGACTCGTAAGCATGATGAACACACAAATCCCCATCAGCTTGATCAGCACGAGGACACTCGCCAGTGACAAATCGTGCAATTGATAAACCGCAAACCCCATGATCACCAATAAGCTGGAAAGCGTATCCCCTTTCCCCGCGGCGTGCATGCGTGTGTAAAAATCCGGGAAACGAACGAGGCCCACCGCTGCCCCCAGAAAAAACAAAAGACCAGCCAAAACCAAAAGCACACTGATAATGTCGATAATCATTTAAATCCCGTTCTTAAAAAGCTCTCCATCCGCAACGGTTTCCCAGTGTTCAAGCAGGCCTCTCCTGCTCATCCTCGTCCTCCCGGACCTCCGGCGCCCGCGTCCGATGCAGATAACGCGCGGCCGCCAGTGAGCCGATAAAGTTTAAAAGCGCATACGCTAAGGCAAAATCCACAAACATCTCCACCTGCCCAAAAATCGATCCAATGATCACCAATAAAACAGCCGTTTTCGTCCCGATCACATTGATCGCAACAATCCGATCAATCGCCGTCGGCCCCGTCGCTACCCGGTAAAGCGCAGGCACCATCAATCCCAATAGGATCACCCCCGTCCAAATGAAAAAGGGGCCCATCACGCCGCCTCCTCCCCCATCTCTTTGTCCTCTCCAAAAATCCGCGCAATCCGCGCCTCCATCCGCCCATCTAAACCCGCCGCCGCCGCATCGCTGATCGCATGCACATAAAAATCATCCCCCAGGATCTTCATCGTGACTGTCCCCGGCGTCAGCGTAATCGAGTTCGCCAACAAGAACTTCTCAAAATCCGTCCGTAACCCCGTTTTGAAGTGGACAATGCTAGGCCTTACCTCCGCCATCCCCCCGGGCCACAACGTCAATCGCAACAAATGCAAGTTCGAAAGAACAACCTCCCAAAACAGCCAAAGCAAATAAAGCACCAGCCGAAACCCCTGCCCCACCCGCGCAATGACCGGGACTTCGCGAGCCGGAAACAAAAAATCAGCCGAAATCCATGTCACAAATGCCGCCGAAATCACCCCTAAGACCAAGTGCGCCCCATCAAAAAAGCCGGAAAACACCAGCCAGATCGCCATCAGCAATATGAATACAAATATCCGATACATCGAGTTCCCAAAGAGACGCCAAAATCGAAGCAAGAAATACGCACGACCCCGAAAAAAACAAGCTTTTCCCATTCCCCACCCACTTCAATTCCTTCCGAAAATCAAAAATCGTTTCGAAATATTCGGGAATGCTGTTAACTCCCACCAAGGTTCAATGCTTGAACACCCCCCGCCATCCAGCCCTCTACACACAAACTTATCGCCATGGAAAACGTCACCATCATCGGAACCGGCTGCGCCGGATGGACCGCCGCCATCTACTCCGGCCGCGCCAACCTTGAGCCCCTCATCCTCGCCGGCACGCAACCCGGAGGCCAACTCACCACCACCACCGATGTGGAAAACTACCCCGGATTCCCCGATGGCGTAATGGGCCCGGAACTCATGATGAAAATGCAGACCCAAGCCGAAAAGTTCGGCGCCCGCGTCGAATACGCCATGGTCGACGCCGTCGCACCACACCCCGACGGGCACTTCACCCTCTCCCTCGCCGGCGGCAAATCCGTCCACTCAAAAACCGTTATCATCGCCACCGGCGCCTCCCCTCGCCACCTCGGCCTCCCCAACGAAAAAGAGCTCATCGGTCACGGCCTCACATCCTGCGCCACCTGCGACGGCGCCTTCTACAAAGACGTCCCCGTCGCCGTCATCGGCGGCGGCGATTCTGCCTGCGAAGAAGCCACCTTTCTCACAAAGTTCGCCAGCAAGGTCTACCTCATCCATCGCCGCAACGAATTGCGCGCATCAAAAATCATGGCCGACCGGGCCCTCGGAAATGAAAAAATAGAACCGGTCTGGAATGCCGTCGTCACGGAATACCTCACGAACGACAATAAGGAAATGCGCGCCGTGAAACTCAAAAACACCGAGACCGGCGAAGAATCCGAACTCGAAGTCGCCTGCGTCTTCGTCGCCATCGGACACATCCCCAACACCGACTTCCTCAACCCCAATGAGTTCAACCTCGACGAGAACGGCTACATTCTCCAGGAAAACGGCTCCACCACCACCAACGTCCCCGGAATCTTCGCCGCAGGCGACGTCGCCGATCATGTCTACCGCCAAGCCATCACCGCCGCAGGCGACGGCTGCGCCGCCGCCTTGGATGCGGAGAGATACTTGGCAGATCAAGAGGTCTAACACTCTTCGACCTTGATTTCTGTCGCTAAGATCACCTTGCCCACACCGCCACCCTCAACGAGTAAGGACATCTTGCCGCGCTCGCATGGTGCCTTCCGTCTACCAACGCCAGGGTGGGGCCCATCATTTTTAATGAGCCGGAGGGCCGGCCGAGCGCCACCGCCACACGACCCTCCCCACGGCGACTCTCATGGCCTTCCCCTTGAAATTTCACCATTGCAGTCTGAAGTTTATTCGAGGCGCAAAAGGTGAAATTCCTCATCCCCAATGAAGTCTCCACTCGCCCGAAACAACTCCCACCCACATGCCCCCCACCAATCACCTCACCCGCCGCCGTTTCCTCGCCCAAGCTTCGACCGCATCCGCTTCCGTCCTCGCTACCCCCCACTTCGGCTGGTCTTCAACCGCTTCCGGTAACGCCCCCTCCCATGACCTCCGCATCGCCGCCTTCGGTGCGGGAGGACGCGCTTGGGGAAACATCTCCAGCATGTCCGATGTCCAAGACGTCACCCTCGACGCCGTCGCCGAAGTCGACTCCGAACGCCTCGATAAAGTCTCGAAGACCTTCCCAAAGACCACCATCTACTCGGATTGGCGCCAACTCCTCGACAAAGAAGCAAAGAATCTCGACGCCGTCCTCGTCGCTACCCCCGACCACATGCACGCCCCCATTTCCATGGCGGCCATGCAGCTTGGGCTTCACGTCTATTGCGAAAAACCCCTCACCCGCACCGTCCATGAAGCCCGCGCGCTTCGCAACGCCGCCGCCGAATATCAGCTCGTCAGCCAGATGGGCAACCAGCTCGCCTCGAACAGCGCCAATCGCACCCCCATCCGACTCCTCCAGGAACGCTGCATCGGTGATGTCGTTTCCGTCCATAGCACCAACCCGAAAACATGGGGCCGCATGACACCCCTCCCCAAAGGATCCGACCCCGTCCCCAAACCCCTCGACTGGGATCTCTGGCTCGGCGTCGGCAAAAAACGTCCCTTCGTAAAAAATGAGTTCCACCCGTCCCACTGGCGCAAACGCATCGGATTCGGCACGGGTACCCTCGGCGATATGGGCTGCCACCTCTTTCACCCCTGGTTCCACGGACTCGGCCTCACCGCCCCCACCCAAGTCATCTCTCTCGGCGAAGGACCCGTCGACCGCGATAGCTGGCCCACAAACTGCAAAGTCCAATACACCTTCGCCGGAAACGATATTACCGGAAAAAAGCCGTTCACCGCTACCTGGTATGACGGCAGCCAAACCATCCCCCCCGACGTCACGGACGCCGTTGGTGGACGCTCGAAACTTCCCAGCAGCGGCACCATCGTCCTCGGCACCGAAGGCGCTCTCCTCATTCCCCATGGCGGGGCCGCCCGATACGGACTCTTCCGCGACGGTATCTTTTCAACCGATCCCATCGAGCGCGATCCCGATCTCAATCACTACGGCGTCTTCGCCCGTGCGATCCGCGAGGGCGGCGATCCTCCTCTCTCCAATTTCGAAAGAAGCGGTCCCCTCACCGAAACCGTTCTCCTTGGCACCATCGCCATCCGTCTCCCCGGTCAAACCCTCGCTTGGGACCCCACGACCCTCTCCTTCCCAAACTCGAAAGCCGCCACCGACCTCGTCAAAGACCACCCCTATCGCAAGGGATGGCAAATCCAAGGCCTTTAAACCGCCCCGCTGCTCGCCCTTCGCCTTCACCGGAGAAAAAGCCAGCTGTCGGACTCGAACCGACGACCGACGGTTTACAAAACCGTTGCTCTACCAACTGAGCTAAGCTGGCACCATAAAGTCCCCGAACGCCGTGACCCTACCGCACACAACCCAAAACGCAAACGGATTCAAATTTCGCCATGCTCAAGCGCGACCGCCATCTGTTCCCCACCCCTGCGCCCCCAGACTTCCCGTCCGAGGAAACCCATCACCACTCAACCCTTTAACTTCTCCTCCAAATACCGCTCGCAGACCCGATAATACGCCACCATCGATTCCACATCAATCCACTCCTTCTCCGAATGCAAATCCCCGACCAAGGGACGCGATAAATTTACCGGGATCCCCACGTCTCGGAAAAACCGTCCGTCACTTCCCCCACATGCCCGCACCTCACGCACTTCTTTACCAATGACCGCTTCCGTCACCTCCTTGAAAACAGGATCCGCCGCCAGATGCGTCGGCTCCGCACTCACAATCAATTCCACCTCCACCTCTTCACCCAGTATCTCTTGAATCTTCACCATCATCGTCTCAACCGTCTCCGGCGGCACAAAGCGAACGTCTAAAACCGCCTGCGCCGACGCCGGAATCCGGTTCACCGTCTCATTCGCTGTCCGGGCCATCGTCACCGCACAAGTCGCATACCAGCGATCCCCCTCCCCTCTCACCTTCTCCAGCCCCGAAAAGTAATCCTCCAATCTCCGAATGCGCTGCATTATCAACGATAAGGCATTCTTCCCTAACCAAGGCCTCGCCGCGTGAGCCGCCTGACCCCTCGTCCACAATCGCAAATGCAAAATCCCCTTCTCTTCAACCGTCAAATCCGTCAGCGATCCCCCGTCCGGAATAATCGCCCGCCCACAACGAAGCCCTTCCTCTTCCACCAAATACTTCACTCCGTTCTCCCCGCCACACTCTTCATCCGACGTAATCGCCAAACCCAGTGAAGCCCCCGGACGCCGCTCATGCTCCTGCCGAAATAATTCTAACATGATCGCCAGCGCACCCTTCATGTCACCGGCCCCCGGCCCATAAATCCGACCGTCCCGCACTTCCGAGGTGTAAACAACAGTCTTCGGATGCTCCACGACATCCAGATGACCACAAAACAAAACCTCAGGAACTTCCACCCCCTTGGGCAAAACCACCATCGATCCATACCCTTCCTGCTCATACTCCCGCAACTCCACCCCCTCCAATCCCTCCAACTGAATCCGCACAAACTCAAAACACCGCGCCCGCTCTTCCGGCCGCGCATCCGTACTCCGAATCAAAATCAAATCCCGCGTCAACGCCGTTAACCGACGCCCCAGTTCCAAATCATCCAAAGCTTCCATCATTCAAAGCATACACCCCTTGTCACACGACCTCTGACGCCCATCTCATATTCATTAATCCCCGTAACTCAACCTCGACCCCCGACGATCACCATCGCCCCAGGGCAAATCTCCCCAGTACCAAAGACATTCCACCATCTCGCTCGTCCGCAAACCGCAAAAAAAGAGCACGCGCCCTCAACAGCGGCCTCCAGGTAAAGCGGCAAGCGCTAGTCTCGGACATAGGACCAATCCATTGGCAAATCCTCCTCCGCCCGCTTCAACAATTCATGACATTCCGCCGGACTCTCCCCCAAACACAAAAACTGCCCTTTCCGTACCAGCCCATCCTGCCCCAGGTTGAAATTTACTGGCAACACCCCGCTCTCCATGCCCGCCCGATACAAATGCCCGGGAGCCCTCAGCATCTCCAGCAAACGATCTCCCTCCAAAGGTTCGCTCACCCGCAAATTGCGCAACAACCACGCCCCTTCCGGACGAAAATGTCGCGCTAACACAGAAGGATAAGTCGCACCCGTGACACGAGCATTAATCTCACAAACATACACCGCCGGCATCCCACCGTTATCCGGCTCCGCCAACAGAAAATCCGTGCTCGCCGTCCCCCGATACCCCACCTCGTGAAGCCACTCCCCCGCCTCACCTGCCTGACGCAAAAGTTCATCACGCACCGCACTCCCGCGCACCAGATACGGAGGAGGGGACTCATTCCCCTCATGCACACTCTCATGGCTCAGTATCTGCTCCGTGATGTCGAAGAGATGCACCCGCGAATCGTCCAAGAACATCTGCACACTCGGACTATGGATCCGTGCAACACCACCAACTCCCGGTTCCAGCCATCCCTGCACCATTGCCGGACCCTCAAAAAAAAGATAGTCGTCCAAAGGTGGCATCGAAACACCCCGACCCGTCTCCGGAAACTTGACCATCCCGATCCCCGAGCCGCCAATTTGCGCCTTCAATACCGCCTCCCGAAAACCCGCCTCCCCGAGTCGCGCCAAACACTCAGATACATCGTCCCGGCTCCCCGCCACATGCGTCTCCACACACGGAAGATCCCGCTCCCGCAAGGCCTCAAATAAATACCACTTGTTGTTGCCATGCCGACTTCCCTTCGCCGTGGTAATCGTCCGCTTTCCCATTCGCCCCGCAATCCGCTCCAAACCCTCATCCGTCACATATCCATCCACCCACTCCGAACCGTGCCGCGCCAACTCCCCAAGAATCTCCTCCGCCTTGTGATGCTCCCCCTCAAGAACCCGCCGGCCTGCCGCCAGGTATTCCTCATGACTCAATGTCTGCATCTTAGGCAGGCTGAGACCCAGCTCCGCTGGAAAATACTCACACAACGCTTCATCAGGACGACGCTCTAACACTAATACGTTGTCCGACCCGCGAAAAAGCAGATTCAATATCGGAATCAATCGTCCCCCATACGAATCCACTTCCCCCACCGCATCCTGTAACACCATCGTTTGGCTCTCGTTACCAAAAAATAACGCCAGCAAATTGGCAAAAAATGCCACACTCCGATCCCAAAAAGGCGGCAACCCGCCCTCCGTGACCTCCACCTCTATCCGGCTCCGATGCATGCGCCCACTATAGACTCTCAAATTCAAAAAGAAATCCCGCCCGCCAGTGCCCCCTATGCCTTCTCACGCCACCACACTTGCCACGCCTCGAACCTTCGCGTTCAATCTCAAGCTAGCACCACGCCAAAATGCCCACGACCTTCCTTTCCTACGCCGGCAAACTGGAAGAACTCTATGAAAACCTCGAGGCCCTCGCTTCAGAGGCCCAACAAGCACCCGACATCGACCGCGTCGTTTCCTGGACCTGGCCCCGACTGAAAGCCACTGCTTTCTATCAAGAGAACGCAGCCCTCCTCGAGAGAGAAAGAGGGAACGGCTTCTGGGCGTGGAAACCATTCATCATTAAAGACACACTCGATCGCTTCGTCGCCCCCGGCGACTTCCTAATCTACTATGATTGCGGCCGAAATCGCCCTACCCCGTGGCTAGAGGGAGGACGCCCACAGTCCCGACACCACCTCTCTTCCTCTGTCGCTCCGCTCCTCCGGGCGTGCACCGAATGCGGCGGCGTTTTCGCCGGACGCACCCCCACCCTCCAATCCGAGTTCACCCGCAGAGATTGCTTCCACTACATGGATTGTGACAAACCCCGCTTCCATGATGCCCTCCAGTTCTCCGCCACTTGGGTCGTCCTTCAAAACACGCCATCGACCACCAAACTCGTGGACGAATGGCTCAACTTCAGCGTCGACCCACGAATCATCTCTGACGACCCCAATACATGCGGGAAAAAAAATCTCCTCGGTTTTGTCGATCATCGCCATGATCAAGCCATCCTCTCGCTGCTCCTCTACAAATTCCGCTTCCCTTACCCCTTCGACACCATGCTCTCATCCAAGGATATCAATTGGACCGTTCAGCAACTGGAATACATCTACAAAAATCCACGCGCCTTCAAAGTCGCCCGCGCGGCGCTTAACACTCTCGCAACTCTGCCCCCGTCTTGGAATCCTCTTTGGAAATACTGGACCGGTCCCACCGAACTCCCCCGCGATCCGCAACCCTCCTCATGCATGAAATCAAAAATATCGCAGCCGCCAAACAGTCTCCTTTTCGCCACTCTCTGGACGGCTCTCAAGAAAAAAGGCCACCAAGTATAAGTCCCAAAAAGCCCCCCTGACCACCTCCCAATTGCCTCTCGAATGCCGAATTCCCATTCGCGATTAATCCGAAATCACAAGGTACTTTCAAAAATCGGGCACCCCAAGCCCAAAAAAAACAGCGCTTCCCGTCAGATCAGGCAATTTTCCGCCCAAAAAGCATTGCCTCTCGCGCGATTTTTCGTCTCAATAAGCGTTCTGTCTCCCACCTCACTCACTTCGAACGCTTTAGCACATAAACAAAGCCAGCCATCTATGGTCGGCGACTATCCCCATTCTCCACAAACGCTTCCCTCTCTGCAACCAATGCCTCAACTCTCGAACAGCTCGATCCCGAGCCTCCGGGCCCTGCGCTTCATTTGCGTTCCCGTGATCGCTGCTCTCACCCTCCTCACTCCCGCCCTTCTGCAGGCCCAGATCACCGGCGACACCTTTAGCATGCTTGCGGACTCAGTCGACACCACTGGCGGACCTGGCGCCATTTACTCCTGGAACGGTGCCAACGGAATCACCAACGATGGTTCCGACTCCGCCGGTGGCAACGGCTCCGGTTCCCTCACCACCTGGAACAACCTCACCAACAACAACCCCATCACCAACCCAGGCCTCGTCAATAACATTCCGGGAGGCGGCACCAATGATACCGCTATCATTACCTTCAACGATGCCGAAGATGGCAACCCCGTCATCCAAATCGACCTCAACGGTCAAGACGTCTTCCTCGACTCACTCATATTCGACGAAACCGGAGGCAATAGTGATGCCGACTTTGTCAATTCCGGCGGCACCCTCCAAAACTTCCACATCACAAACCAACTCATCTACGAGCCCGGCGGCGGTCGCGAAATCGATTTCTTCGTCCTCATCGACGCCGGACTCTTCGACCCCAGCGCGAATACCGTCAATATTCTCAACAACGCCAACCCCGGCACCGGCAACCTCGACTTCCGCAACAACCAAACCCAATCTTGGGTCCAGGGCGCAAACGACACAATTGTCTACAACTCAGGCGACTCCAGCAGCAATGCGTCGACCTTCGTCGCCGCCGGAAACGACGATTCCACCGGCACCTACCTTGCCGGTACCCTCCGCCTCGAAAACGCCGGCGAAGTGATCGGTATCGACCCCTTTTCTTCTCAACAGGGATTTATCGAATTCTCTGCCCCTAATGATGACGACGCCGGTATCGAAATGGAACGCCTCGAAATCGCCGCCGGAAGCGCCCCCGGTACGGGCAGCTTCCAACTCATACGCCTGAACCGCACCGGCGGCGGTGGTACTTTTTACCGGCTCGACGTCAACGACCTCTCCCTCGAAGCGCCCATTATGAATGTGCGCAGCCAGCAAGTTCAGAATACCAGCCTGCGTATCAATCAAAACTTCTTCCTCTCCGGTGGCACCTCCATTTCCACTTTCCAATATCGCGTCGGGAATATGCTCCGCACCGAATTCCAAAACGGCGCCGTCTTCCGCTCCCTTAGCACCACCGAACCAAACGCCCGCGACGCCGAATTCGAATTCTCCGGCAACGGCCAAACCCGATTCCTTGCTTCCGCCGGCGCCAGTGTCGCCTCCTCCACCGTCCATATCGCCGATCGACATTCCCTCAGTCTTCTCGCGACCAGCGGCGCTCTTGGAACCAACCTGACGGTCAATGTCAAACAAGGTGGACAGCTCTTCCTCAATGCCGCCAACACCGCCCCCACCATCTCCACCATCACCGTCCAATCCTTCGGCGCCCTCGTCGGCGACATGACCGGCGCCACCTCCATCGGAACCATCGGCTCCGGTGCCCAAATCCAACTCGCCACGAATGCGATTTACAACGACCGCAGCGGCGCCGGTCCCGCCGTAACCACCGCGAACGTCGGCGTCGAAACCCTCTTCAGCGGCCTCGATGGCAATAACCAAACCCTCGAATTCAACGGCACCACCCCCTTCCGCGGCGCTGCCTTCACCGATGACACCGCCAACAACTGGCGCGGAACCCTCACCGATACCGATGGCGACCTCAATATCCTCGGCACCGGCGTCCTCCGTAACGGCGTCAACAATCTCACCATCCGCGGTAATGGCAGCGATGCCCCCGTGTTCAACCCCGCCTCCGGTACCGTGAATGTCCAGCTCTTCGGCGGTAGCCTCCAATTCCGTACCAACGGCACCGACGGCCTCGACGGCACCTGGAACGTAATCAACGTCATGGGCGCCGATACCAACGGCGATGGCCAAATCAATCTCGATCACACCCACGACAACCTCTTCCGCTGGGCCAAACAAAATATCGCCGACACCGGCTCCATCGCGTCTGCAAATCAAACCATCAACATCGGTCCAGGCGTACGCTTCCAACCCCGAAACAACGCCTCAAATGCGATGCAAGGCACCGCGAACTTCCTCCGCGACTCAGTCCTCCAACAAGATCAGGCCCTCGGTGACCCCGATGTTCTTACCGCCGGAAATATCAACCTCCTCGAGGGCTCCTTCCTCGCCGTCAACGGCGATGATCGCTTCGGAGGCGGTGCCACCTACAACGTCACCCCCGGCGCCAAAATGATCCTCGTCGGCGACCGCAACCTCGACACTCTCTTCACCACTGTCGGCGGCACCTTCGGCGGGGCGCTCAACGGAGCCGTCACCGATTTCGATTTCATCCTCGATTCCGGCGCCGCTGATGATCACACCGGCCTTGTCCTCGGCGAGGGCCGCGGCGTCGCTGGACGCGCCAACGGCAACGTCGACTTTATGGCCGCGATGCCCGACGTGACCGCCGGCTTGGGAGTCACCAGCGTGAACATTCGGGCCCCAATGGTCACCACCGAAACCAACGACCTTCCAACCACGAACCCCTTCTTCCGCACCTTCGATGTCAATAACAACCTCAGCCTCTCCGGCGTCCACCTCGAGGTGAACCCCGTCGGCTCCTACTCCATCCACAACGGCAGCGCCCGCTACGAACTCGAATACTTCACCATGGCCGGCACCGTAAGCCTCGATGGCTCAGCCACCACTCTCGGTTCCGCCCGCGTCTCAAACGGCCGCCTCGTGGTCGGCGCCAGTGGATCCCCCTCGCTCACCGTCGAAGGCGATCTCATTTACGACGCCACAATCGGACCAAACGACCAACAGGAATTCCTCCAGGGCACCGTGGCCGTCGGAGGCGATATCATCATCAACCAATCCGGCGGCATCGCCACCCGTTTCGAAAACGGCATCGCGACCGCCGACAACAGCAACCTCAGCCAACTCCTCATCGATGCCGATAACACCAATGGCACCGACGATGGCCTCATCCAAGGCCTCATCAACGGCACGATGGCTCAAGGACCCAATGGCATCCAAGTCAACGACAACGGCATCGCCCGTATCCAACTCAACGGCCTCGACACCAATAACAACCCCGGCCAAGGCATCTACACGCTCAACCAACGCTTCACCTCAAACCAAACCGTCTTCCAGTCCGGCAACAACTCCTTCGCCGCCACCCTGCGTGTCAACGACACCACCGCCGGCAACCCCGCCGTCACCTATAACCTCACCGACGTGCGCATCAACCAAGACAAAATCCTTCGCATCGACACCCAAAGCAACGCCTTCGTCCAAGCCCAAATCAACCTCAACGGCACCCAAGGCACGATCGATAATTCCGACGTCGGTGTGAACTTCAATCTCCTCGGCGTCACCAAGTCCGGCGCCAGTGCCGCCACCCTGAACGTCGGCGTTCCCGGCAGCCAATTCAATACCTTCCTCCTCGGCACCTCCGAAGGCGATATCACCCTCAATATCGTAAACGGCGATATCACCGCCGCGCCCACCGGCGCCATCGGCACCGGCGGAAACATCATTAATACCGGCGGCCTCGCCACCATCAACGGCTCCGTCGTGATCCAAGACGCCGGAGCCAACGAACTCTTCGTCGGGAACGGACAATTATTCGTCGGCCAACGACTCATCGTTCAGGGCGCCGGTCAGGTCGTCGCCGCAAATATTGGTGGCGCCGTCGCCGATGACCCCTCGATCCTCATCGGCCCCGGCGGCACACTCGGCGGTGGCGAAGAAGCCGGCGATGGCGGAGCCGAAATCCTCGACGTCGATATTTTACTCTCCAACGACGGTACAATCGATCCCTTTGACGGCGATGTCGCCGATCCCAACGACATTGGCGAACTCGATATCAACGGAAATCTCGATCTCCTCGGCGACACCGTATTCAAACTCGATATCTCTGGCGCCACCACCGCCGGAGTCGACTACGATACCGTCGATCTCCTCGGCGGCGGCGAACTCACCATCGCTCCGAATTCTACCCTCACTGTCATGGTCACTTACGATACCAGCGGCGGCAGCTACAGCCCCATGCTCACTGATGTTTTCAACCTCATCGATTACAACGGCCCCGACCCCACCCTCTTCTCCGATCTCATTGTCACGGGCGCCGACGGGACAAACGCTATCCTCCAACTCGATACTCAAAATGGCATCCTTCAATTGACCGGAATTGTGCCGGAACCCACCGTCAATCTTCTCCTCGCCCTCGCTACCTCTCTCTTCCTCCTCCGTCGGCGCCGCTGATCGCGTCTCCCTTCCGCGAAACCCCGCCTCCCCAAACACTTCCCAATATCATCCTCGGGTCGGCGTCCAGCCTTTTGTCCCACTCTGGCTCCCGCCTCCCGCCGCCCCCCTTCCGACCACCCCTCAACGAAAAAACCAAGAAACCGCGCCCAAAGCGCCCCGCTTGGACCATTCAGAAGATCGGATAGTTCGTCTTCCGGGATTTCAGTGCTATCTTAACCGAAATTCCTGATCGATCCACGCCGGCCATGTCACCCAAATCCTTTGCCGCCCTCGCGGCAATCACGACGCTCCTCTTAACCGTCCTGCTCGCCGCCGCCTGCGAGAGCAATTCCTCCACCCGCGCTCTAGGCAGCGTCCTCAAAGGCAAATCCGCCAAGGCCAACGCCTGGGAAGCCGACCTCGGCCCCGTGCCCAATACCCCCATCTCCGCCAAAAAACTCTACACACAGATCAACCTCAAACGATCCTTCATCGCCAAAGGCCGATACTCCCGCCGTCGCGCGAAATCGATGAAGCCCACCTACATCACCATCCACTCCACCCAAAACTACTCCGGTGATGCCTGGGACCACGCCAAAGCCCTCAATCGCGGCGCCCTCCGCGGTGGCCTCGTCGGTTACCTCGGCTGGCACTTCACCGTCCAGGAAGACGTCGCCATCCAGCACACCCCCACCAGCGAACAAGGCCACCACGCTGACATCGGCGGTCCCGGAAACAAATCCTCCATTGGCATCGAAATGTGCGAACACCGCGGCAATGACCTCGCCCAAACCCTCGATCGAACGGCCAAACTCACCGCCCACCTCATGCACACTCACGATATCCCCCTCAGCCGCGTCGTCCCCCACTACCACTGGCCCCGCAAAGGATACAAACCACCCAACAAAAACTGCCCCCACTTTCTCCTCGAAAACGGCAAACCCGGTGCCACCTGGGCCTGGTTCATCTCCCGCGTCGGCCGCCACCACGAACGCCTCAAGCTCCAGTCCTCCTAGCAACCTCCCTCACAAAAGTCTCTCCCTCCGCCATCAGCAGATACGCCTATCCAATACACTCACGTCCTCCCTGAAAACGAAGGTTGGGCGAGACGTCCCTGTCGAGCCTCCGCAGCGAAGCCCGAAGGGTGAAGCGAGGACGAAACCTCCCGCGCTTCAGATCATCTCCCGTCCACCGGCATCGAACTTCATCATTGGTTATTCCTTGCTCAACAGTCATCATTCAAAAAAGAGGCGTGCCGATTTGTGAAGATTAGTGGTTAAAATACCCCTCCGTGCCTTCTTCCCCTACAGCCCCCAATAAGGACACCAAAGCATTCGCCATAGTCCTTTCCTGCTTCTTCCTCTCCGGCCTCGCCGCCCTCCTCTACCAAACCGTCTGGATGCGATACTTCTCCATCGCTTTCGGGACTTCCGAACTCGCCGTGGTCACGGTCCTTGTCGCTTACATGGGCGGTCTCGCCATCGGCGCCGCCGCTATCCGGCCCCTCCTGCCCAAACTCAGTCATCCCGTTCGCACCTACGCCCTCCTCGAACTCGCCATCGCCGCTTCCGCTGCCCTCGTCCCCACCGCCCTCAAACTCCTCCGATCACTTCAAATCACTCTCCTCGGAAATCTCCCCGAACTCCCGGACGCCGCCGGCCCCGGCAAAGGCCTCTTCTACCTCGCCGCCGGCTTCCTGATCCTCACAATCCCTACCTCCCTCATGGGCGCCACCCTCCCTCTCCTCGCCAAGGGCGTCGTCCACTCCTCAAAACAAATTGGCCATCGCATCGGCCTCCTCTACGGCATCAACACTCTCGGCGCCATCGCCGGCACCCTCATCGCCGCCTTCGCGCTCGTGCCCGCCTTCGGCCTCTCCCTCACTGCCACCACCGGCATCGCCGTCAATATCATCGCCGGCCTGCTCGGCCTCGCCGTCGCAAAACAAATGCGCCTCCCAACGCATTCCTCTTCTCCTCCTTCTACCTCTCCTTCTCCAGTTCCGACCTCTCCCTCTCCTCCCCTACGCCTTACCCAACTCATCCTCCCTCTCATGCTCCTCTCCGGAGCCGCTTCCTTCGCTTACGAAGTCCTTTGGACACGCCTCCTCTCCCAGGTCGTCGGCGGCTCCCTCGAAGCCTTCGCGACCATGCTCGCCGGCTTCCTCGCCGGAATCGCTCTCGGCGCCCTCATCGCTTCTCGCCTCGCCGGATCCGCCCGCCGCGCGGCCTTCGGCCTCGTCATCGCCCAACTCGGCATCGCCCTCCTCTCAGTCCTCGCCTTCATCCTCATCGATCAGCTCCCCGCCTGGTCCCTCAAAGCCACCCTCGCCGGATGGTCCACCCTCCATATCAATGCCATCGCATCCATCATCATCCTCCTCCCCGCCACGAGCTGCATCGGTGCCACCTTTCCCTTCGCCGTTCGCGTCCTTACCCCCCACCCCGATCAAGCCGCTCCCGTCTCCGCACGCGTCTATTCCTGGAACACCTTCGGCGCCATCCTCGGAGCCACCGCCGCCGGCTTCTTCCTCCTCCCCACCCTCGGCTTCGAAGGCCTCATCCGCCTCCTCGTCACCCTCAATCTCACCCTCGCTACGACTGCCGCCCTCATACCCCTCAGGAAAAAGCGTCGCCTGTTACTCAGCACCGGCATCGCCGTGATCATCGCGTTCACAATTCTCTTTCAGCCCAACCCACCCTCGTCGGTCCTCCAGGCCGCTGCCCTCTCCGGTCGACAGCTCTCCGAATCTGATGCCACGCTCACCTTTTCCGCCGTCGGCCGCTCCGCCAACGTTGCCATTGTCGAATCTCAGGGCGCCTTCCATCTTCGGACCAACGGCCTGCCCGAAGCCTTCTTAGCCCCAATCGGCGCTGCCAATAATAATAACACTGATTCCCGCTTTCTCGGCCTCCTACCTGCCCTCGCCCGCCCGCAAGCCCAGTCCGCCCTCGTCATCGGCTTCGGCGGTGGCACCCTAATCGAAGGCATCCCTCCCTCCGTGAAATCAATCGACGTCATCGAACTCGAAGAACAGGTGATCGAAGCCAACCGATTCATCGCCCCCCGGCGCCGCTTCGATCCTCTCGAAGATCCCAGGCTTAACATTGTTATCGGCGACGCACGCGGCGCCCTCGCGCTCACCACCAAAAAATGGGACATCATCATCTCACAACCGTCCCACCCTTGGACCGCCGGCGCATCGCACCTGTATACCAGTGAATTTATGGGGGAAGTCGAAAATCACCTCAACCCTGGTGGCGTCTTCCTTCAGTGGATAAGTACGGATTTCGTCGACGCTCCGCTCGCCCGCTCCCTCGTCGCCACCGTCCATCAAGCCTTCCCTCTCATCCAGGTTTTCCAATTCAAAAACAATTTATTTATCCTCTCTTCCAATCAACCTCTCCAACTCCCAGACTCCCTCTTCGATCTCGCCCGTCCCGACGGCTCCATCCTCCACTTCTCCCATTGGCCGGGCGTCCAATACGTCGAAGATGCTGCGGCCACCCTCCTAATGGATACGCCGCAAGCAATGCGCTTCCTTGGAAATCATCCTCCCTCTACGGATAACAACAACCTTCTCGCCACCCGGTCCCCCCGCCTGCTCAATCACCCGGAACACGTCCTCAGCAATCAGCCACCTGCCCTTTGGAACAATTACGATGCTTTCCTTGAGGACGATGCTTCCCTGATCAAATCCTTGTCCCAGAACCATCGCTGGAGCACCGGACGCCTATCTTGGAAATTAAACGAATGGCAAAACGACCACACACGCACCCACGCCCTTATAGACGCTATTCATGAAAACACCAGTCAAGCTGCGCTCATCCGCGCCACCCAGGCACTTCTCCAAGAGGATTTCGGAACCGCACTCAACGAGTTTCTCACCGTCCTCGAAACTAATCCTGCCAATTCCGAAGCGAAACTCTGCGCCGCATACGCCTCATTCCGTCTGACACCATTCGACTTTCAGTTCCCAACTCTCTTCCCAAATCAACCTCCCGGATCAACCGTCCACCAGTCCCAGGAGCAGTTTTACCAGCTCGCCGAATCCCTTTCTGCAGAAGAGCGCATTATCCTCGAGGCTGTCTTCGCCGGCAATCGCAGAGACTGGCCCCGCCTACGGCAACTAGACCCTCAGCTCGACTCGGCCCTCACCGTACGCAATCCCATGATCACTCTCTTGACCGACCTGCGGGCCAATGCGTGGCTCAACACAGCCGCATCTCCCAACGCAACTCTCAACCAAAAGAGAGAAGCCGCGCAAAAAGCACTCTCTATCATCGACCATTCCCTCGAGGCCGGTATCGTCAACCCGGGCATTCTCAGCCTCCGCGCCACCGCAGCCGCCGAGAGCGGAAACAATCCCGCGTTCATCAGCGCGATCTTTGCCCTCCTGGGCCCGCTCAATCAGCCACCCAAATCCGATTCCATGCGCCAGAACTTTCAGTTCCGGCTCCAGGTTGCCCATGACCTACTAAAAAAATACTTCTCCCCCGCAGACTACCAAAACTCGCGCCCGCTCCTGGAATCCCTCGCAGCCCGCATCAACTCTCAACCCCCACTGCCTCCCTAACCGTATCCGATCAGCCCAAAAAACACGCCCATCACGTTCCGCGAATCGCCCCCGTCCCCTCTTTGGAATCATGTGGAGGAAAAAATCTATCCACATCATTTCATGGCTCTCAAAGCTCGACAAAATCCTCTTTCACATCTCAAAAAAGTGCACAGACGCCTTTAACAGATTCAAAAATTATCGATAATATGTTCAATATTATTGTTCTAAAATTTAAAGCTTTAGGTAGAAAAGCAGCCCGACAG
>JBCDBW010000019.1:0-49712 GCA_039182965.1 Verrucomicrobiota bacterium | reverse complement strand
CTTCGGTGAGTGCAGCCAGTTTTTCGGCCGCCTCACTTTGGGTCTCGGGAACGGTCGCCGGTTCGGCTTCAGGCGCGGGTTCGTTGCCTGCGGTGGGATCGGTCGAAGCGGGCATCTCTGGGGCTGATGAAGTTTCCTCCGCGGAGGCGAGGGGTCTGCCAACCGGGCTGGCGTCCGTTTGGGGTGCGGGAGAGGCGTCCTCGAGGCCGGGTAGATCAGGCAGGGAGGCGATGTGGATGTTGTAGTTGCCGTCCCGCGTGGTGCCGCCGGTTTCAGGGTGATAAGCGCCGCCGGCGAAGACGACACGGCGCGCGGCCAGGGAAGCGGCGAGATGAACGTCGGCGTAGGAATCGAGCGGAAGTGATTTGATTTGCTCCCCGGCTTCGAGATCGACGAAGAGGATGGCCTTGTTCTGCGTGGCGATGACAGCATAGCGTCCGCCGGGCAGCACGCTGAGGTCGCGGGCTTTGGGAGGGTCGATGGCTATGCTGCGCGAGATTTCTCCCGACTCGATATCGTAGACGTCCAGCTTGCCGCTCCCACCGAGGATAAAGGAGCGGCCCTCGTCGATGATATCGATCGTGCGCATCTGCTTGTTCGGGTTCGTCTTGTAGGTTTTGACGGGGTCGGCGCGTCCGATCTCGCGAAGCTGGACCTCGGCACCCGTTACCCGTGGCACCAGCAGGTAGCGTTGCCCACCCGGCAGGAAGGCGACCGCGGCGATGTAATTTTTTCCGATATCGAGTTGGAAGGTTTCGATCGGTTCGTCGCTATCCACAGAAAGGACGACGAAATTCCCGTAATATCCCCCGGCGACGATTTTTTTTCCATCATCGCTAAAGTCGAGCGACTGCATCCATACGCCCTCGGTGAGGGGAATCTCGCGGAGGAGCTTGCCGGTATCGGTCTCGCGGAATTGCACATTGATGCCGGCGGCGACTGCGAGCGTCGAGCCATCTGGAGAAAAGGCGACGCCGAGGACATCGCCCGTGAGCCAGTCCTCGGTCCAGAGAGGCGTCCCTTTCTCGAGATCCCAAAGAGTAAAGGTGCGATCGAGCGAGGAAGTCACGGCGCGGCGCCCATCGGGGTGCAGGGCGAGCCCCGTGATGGGTTCGGCATGACCTGGAATTTGGACGATGTCGGTCCCTTGAGCGGGTGGCGGGAGGGGAGCGGATTCGGCCGCATCCGGCATCGCGACTCCCTGTCGCGTGGCCCGTCGTTCCTGGGCATTCTGGGCCTTGGGCCCCGGACCGCCGGGCCGGGGCCCGCTGGGTCGCATGCCGGGACCAGGACCGCGCTGGCCGGGACCGCTACCTTCGAGTCCACGAGGCCCTTTGCGTTCGCCGAGTTCGATTTCACTGGGACCGGGTTCTTTCGATTCGTCTTGTCGATTGGCCACGATTGTTAGAACGGCGATGGCGGCGACAATGAGGAGGCCGGAAGCGGCCCAGATGAGCGCGGGCTTCTTCTTTTTTGCCGGGATCATCTTCGCGGCGGGCGGGGCTTGTGTTTCGGCCTGCTCCATCGGCAGAGGCGTGGTGCGGATGGTATCGACGTCCGTCCAAAGCTGTGTGACCTGCTGGTATCGCTCGCCGGGATTGGTTTGCATGGCTGTGGCGACGACGTGATCGAGGCGGGGGTCGAGGTTGGGTTCTTGCTCGGAGGGCAGTCGGAACATGCCGCGCGGTATTTGGCCGGTGAGCATCTGGTAGAGCATCACCCCGAGCGCGAAGATGTCGGCGCGATGATCCGGCTCGGCGCCGAGCTCGAGCTGTTCCGGCGCGACGTAATCGGGTGTGCCCATGGCCATGTTGGTCATGGTGAGTTGACTCTGGGCGGCGTCGCTTCCGGTGATTTTGGCGAGGCCGAAGTCGGCGACTTTCACCATGCCGTCGACGTCGAGCATGATGTTAGCGGGCTTGATATCGCGGTGAACGATACCTTTGTCGTGAGCATACTGGAGGGCGTCACAGATTTGGGTGACGATGGCGAGGATCTGGTCGGGCTTGAGCTTGCTTGTCTTGATGAGTTGGTCGAGGTCGGTGCCCTCGACGTATTCCATCACGATGTAGAGCAGTTTGGATTCGCCTTCAGGCGCGGCGACGCCTCCAATGGATGCAAGCTCAGCTTGTCCGAAGTCGTGTGCGGCAACGATGCGCGGGTGTTGCATTTTTGCCATGGCCTGAGCCTCGCGTTTGAAACGTTCCGCGAAACTGTAATCGGCGCCCAGATGTGATGGCAGGACTTTGATGGCGACGAGGCGGTCGAGATTGATCTGGCGGGCTTTATAGACGGCGCCCATGCCGCCGGCGCCTAGAATTTCGAGCACCTCGTAGGCGGGCAACGCCGCCTGGAGTTCCTCCACGGTAGGCGGCACGAAGGCGCCGCCGGAAATCTGGGTGGGGGTAGGGGTTCTGTTGGAGGGGTCGTCGCTCATGCGAATCGATGGTGCGAGCTTAGCTGCTTGCGGAGCGCCGGGCAAGCGGGGAGGGCGAAGACGGGAGCTTCATTGCGGCGCTGCTAGTCCATCATGTTGAGGGCTTCGTCGACGTCGGCGTTGTCGTGGAGCATGGCCATAAGGGCTTTGGTGATGCCGGCGGGGTTGTCGTGTTGGATGACGTTGCGGCCGTAGACGATGCCGTGGACGCCTTGTTCGAGGAGGGCGGCGGTGCGTTTGAGGATGGTTTCGTCGTCGACTTTACCACCGCCGCGGACGAGCACCGGTATGCCGCCACTGGTTTCGACGACCTGGTGATAGAGGGACACGTCGTCGGTGGGGTCGGCTTTGATGATATCGGCGCCGAACTCGACGGCTTGGCGGACGAGGTGGATGATTTTATCGGCGTCACCGTCGACCATGTATCCGCCGGCTTTTTCGTTGGGGGCGAAGACGAGGGGTTCGACCATCATGGGCATGGCGTAGAGGTCGCACTCGGTTTTGAGGCGCATGATGTTATCGACGCATTGGTCGGTGATATCGGGGGCGCGGGGGATTTGGAAGAGGTTGACGCAGACGCAAGCGGCGTCGAGTTGGATGGCCTGGAGGGCGGCGTCTTCGATCATGGTGGAGAAGCGTGCGTCGGGCAGGGTTTTCCCGTAGATATTGGCGGTATCGGTGCGGAGGACGAGGGAGGGTTTTTGGCGGCCGGGGTGAGCCTGGAGGTGTTTGGCTTGGCCGATGGTGAGTTGGATGGCGTCGGGGCAGGCGTCGACGAGAGTGTCGATGACCTTGGGCATGGACTCGATGCCCTTGAGGAAGCCGGGTTCGTTGAAGAAGCCGTGGTCGACGGCGACGTCGAAGCAGCGATTTGATTTGGCGTTGAAGAGGCGATTGAGGCGGGCGGCTTTCATGGGTGGATAGTTTGGCCACAGAATGGAAAGCATTGCACCGCTTTTCAGGGGGCGGGATTGATTTTGAGGCCGGCGAGCCAGGGGGCGGTGATTTCGGGGGGCATGCCGCCGAAAGGTTGGTATGCGGGCAGTTGGATGACGCCCATGCTGTGGGGTTGGGAGGCGATGAAGAAGAGGGTATCGGCGCAGTCTTCGGTCTGGATCATGGCGGCGCGGTGTTCCTTATTGGGGGGGAGGGGTCGTTTGTCGACCAGCGGCGTGGCGGCTTCGCCGGGGGCGTATTCGGAGACGATGATGCCGTGGGCGCTGAGCTGGGGTCGTGCGGTGAAGAGGAGTCCATGGACAGCCCACTTGCTGGCGGTGTAAGGGACGCCGGCGAAGGAATCGAAACCGTGAGCGGCGGAGGAAGTGACGGCGACGATTTTGCCGCCCTTGTTTTCGGCCATGGGTTTGGCGACGGCTTGGATCATGTTGACGACGCCGAGGACGTTGATATCGAGCATTTGTTTCCAGGTTTCCTCGGAGGCGACGCGGGCGGGGTCATCGTGGGCCATGAAGCGGTCGCCGGTATTGATTCCGGCGGTGTGGATGAGGGCGTCGGGCGGGCCGTGTTGGAGGACGGAGGCGAGGGCGGTCTTAACGGCGGTGGCGTCGGCGACGTCGCAGACGACGGGGGTGATTTTTTCGGAGAGGGCGGCGGATTCTTCGAGGGAATCGAGCGTGCGACCGAAGACGAAGGTGTTGGCTCCGGCGTCGGCGAAGCGTTTGGCGGCGGCTTGGCCCATTCCTCCGCCTCCGCCGGTGACGATGACGATCTTATCGGTCCACGCAGTATTCATAGCGGCAGTTTAGCGGAAGTTTTGCGCTGGTCTACCGGTATGAGACATCCGTCGGCGTTGGTGTTCCGTAGGGCACTTGACGAGAAGTGACATGGCGGTGCCGAGCCTTCCGGTGCCAAATCTTAAAAGCCCCAGAAACGATGAGAGTTCTTTTTTACACAGCCTTGATTATATTGTTGGCCGCGACAGGGGGCGCACAGGAGCGGGTGAATGATCCCACGGCGTTTACCTGGCATCCGGAGCGGTCGCCGTCGGGCCCGGTGGTGGTGACAGTGGATTTGGGGACGCAGAATGCGAGGGTCTATCGGAATGGCGTTGAGATCGGGACCTGTATCGTGAGCACGGGAAAGGCGGGCTATGAGACGCCGACGGGGACCTTTCATATATTAGAGAAGGACGCGGATCATCGTTCGTCGACTTATGAAAATGCGTCGATGCCTTATACGCAGCGGTTGACCTGGGGCGGGGTGGCCTTGCATGCGGGGTCGTTGCCGGGCTATCCCTCTTCGCACGGGTGCATTCATTTGCCGTTCGAATTTTCTCAGCGGCTTTTTGAGGTAACGGAGATGGGGGGGACGGTGATCATAACGGAGGGAGTGTCGGCGCAGGTGGTGAGCAGGGGGCACCGGATTGAATTTGCGGCGTATGATGAGCGATCCGAGGTGGTATTGGAACCGCACGTGGCGGCGGCGGGGCCGACCTCGGTTTTATTCAGTTCGGAAGACAAGGGGTTGATGGTGATCCGGAACGGGGTTCCGATTGCGAGCGGGAAGGCGGAGTTGAATTGGTTTGCGGCGAAGCCGAAGGGGACATACACCTTTGTGGCGGACGGATGGACGCGCGACGAGAAGGGGGTGCCGCATCCGCATTGGCATCAAGTGGCGGGACCGGAGGGGAGTGCGCAGCTCAAGTCGTTTGGGGAAGTGAAGATCGACGAGCGTTTGAAGCACGTTGTGGATGCGCTGGTGCAGCCGGGCACGACGCTGATTTTGACGGATGAGACCTTGAAGGGGAAGACGCGGAGCGAGCCGGGGTTTTCGATCATGCGGGCGGCGGCGCCACTTCCCGTGGCGAGTTGAGGAGGGAGGCAGGGAGAGCGAGGGGTTGGGTGGAGGATTTGTCTTTGCGGACGATCCGGTGGATCGTCCCTACCGGCTGCACCCTTGGAGAGAGGACCGTGTGGGGATTATGTCGGCATCGCGATGGCCGAGGCGGGTCGGGTGTAAACCTCCAAACAGGACGGATCAGGGGTCGGGCGGATCGAGGCGGGCGAGGAGCCAGGTTTGGATGCGCCCGTCGGTGAAGTGGGCCCAAAGGGGGGCTTGGGGGCGGGTGAAACTGTCGAGGCCGACTTCGAGGATGGCGGACTTCATGGAGCCGATGCGGAAGGCGGTGCGTTGGGTTTCGAAGTCGATGGAGCCGGTGATGAGCTGGGTGTTGTCTGAAGTGGTGTTGTAGTAGGCGCCGGCGATGAAGCCCGTGCGGGACATGGCGAGTTGCATGAGCATATTGGGTTCGGCTTGATCGGGGTCGGTGGAGATGGCCCAGGTGCCGAGGGGATGCCATGCGGGTGGTTCGGCGGAGGCGGGTTCGTTTTTGTTGGCGAAGGGGGAGACGAGGTCGAGGTAGATCTCGTAGGCGGAAACGGGTTTGGCATCGGCGTAGACGACGGCGGTTTGGTAGTAGATCGTGAAGTCGTAGTCGTAGACGAAAGGTGGGGCGTTCTCGAGGCCGAGGGCGTTATTGATGGTGGGCCAGGTGGGGTGGCTCCACCAGAGGGCGGGGTTGGGATCGATTGGTTGGCGGTAGAACCAGGGTTGATTGAACTGGGCCTGGCGGGTTTGCCACCAAGCGGGGCTGAAGATGATGGAGGTGCGGCCGACCATGGCTTGGCGGGCGGTGTCGGCCCATCGGGTGCGTTCGCGGTTTCGGTCTTCGAGGATTTGAGAGGCTTCGGCGTTTTCTTTGAGTGCGGGGACGGTGAGATTGGTGAGGGCGTCGACGAAGGCGTTGGAAGCGGCTTGTTCGCGGGCGGGTTGACTGCCTTCGAAGAGGAAGGCGGTTTTGGGATCGGCGGCGGCGAGTTCGCGGGCTTTCTTCATGACCGCCGTATTGGGGTCTGTTTTAGGGATATTGCCAAGCGAGGGGCTGCTGTTCCAGGACGGGGAGGTTGAGGAGAAACTGGAGCCGCCGAAGGAGTCGAGTTCCCAGGTGTTGTCGGGGGTGTGTTGGCGGATGGTGTATCCGGGGTAGAGGTAGCCTCCGTAGACGTAGCGTGGCTTGATGTATGCGGAGCGGGGGAGGCGGCGCATTCCTCCGTAGGAGCGGAAGACGACGCGGGCGATGGTGTCTTGGGCGAAGAGGATGGAGAGAAGGAGGAAGACGCCGGCGGTGATGCGGGCGGGGGTGAAGATGCGCTGCGGGTGCAGGGCTTCAGCGGGAGGGGACTCTGCGGATGAGGGTTTCATCGATGTTAGGGAGAAGGGCGCCTCCGAGTTCGCGGGAGACCGCTTCAAAGGTGTAGTGGTTGTCGTCGACGGGGGTGATGATGTGGACGGCGGAGGCTTTTTGGCCACCGTGGATGACGCCGTTGCCATGGATGATCCATCGGTTGTCTTCGTTTTCGCCGGAGCGGAAGCTCCATTCTCGCTCGGCGAAACCGCCTTCGGAGTCGAAGAGCCATGAGCGGATGGTTTCTTTGAGGGGGTCCCAGCCGATGATTTCGATGCCTTCGAAGTTGGCGCCTTCAGGGGTGTGGATGGTGAATTCGCGGCGGAGGAAGTTGCGGTTGGCGACCCAATCGCAGGTGTAATGGACGGCGGAGTTTTCGTTTTCGTCGATCCATTCGCCGACGAGCCAGGCGATGGGTTCGAGGTGTTCGTGGTGTGCAGAGGGGGTGGGAGCGACGCTTTCATAGACTCGTTGGATGAGCCATTGGTCATTTCGGCGGACGAGGACGGCGGAGTAATTGGAGTGTTGGGGAGGGGCGCCCGGCAGAAGGAGGGTGGCGGAGCCTTCTTCGATGGCGACGTCGTCGGTGAGGAGACGGATGGTGTCGATGGTGGCTTCGAGGCGGGGTTTCATTTCGGTGGTGAAGGATTCTTTGAATGCGGTAGCGATGGCATCGCGACCTTCGAGTTCTTCGCCGGTTTGTTGGTTTACAAAGACGGCGTCCTTGGCCCAGTGGGAGGCGAGGGCTTCGGTGTCGGCGTTGTTGAATGCTGCGACGTAAGCGGCGGAATTGGCGCGGATGGCAACGTCGGCTGCGGCGTGGTCTCTCTGCTGGGCGGGGAGGTTGGGGGTGATGATGAGGGCGATCGCAGAGATGAGCGGCAGGCGATCGGGTGAGAGGAGAGCCTTCACAGCTTTTCAGACTATGAGAATACGGCGTGGAAAGGGAGTCTTTTTTGTCTAGATCGGATCTGTTGCTGATCGGTGCCCAGCTTGGAGCCGTTGGAATGCGGGGTATGATTCGATGTTTCCTAATGAAGAGCAGAGTTTTTGCTGATGAAGGCAGCGGGGGATGGGTAAGCGGGATACTATGTTGTTTCGACCGAGCGGGATGTTCCTTTTTCTGAGTGCGACTTGTGTTTGGGCCAGTCCTGTTAAGGAGCCGATCTTGGACGAAGAACAGCTTGCGGAGATTGGGGTGAAGATGGAACACCATCTTAGCCCTGCTGGCGATGAAGGTGCGAAAAGTCGGGTTTTTGAGATATCGTGGCAACCAAAGATACACGAGCGCCACGCGCCATCATTTATATGGTTACAGTTTTGGAGTCCTGGTGAGGATCACGATTTTGGGGACTTGAGACACTGGGTCCGTTTCAACGTGGATGCTGACGGGAAGTGTGAAGCCGAATTTTCGATCTCTGAAGAGGAGCTTGATACGGTGATTTTGGTGTTTAGGGAATCTTGGAAGACGGAGTATTGTTTGAGACTGAGTGATCTATTCGATGGGTTTTCGTCCGAGGTTGATCATGACCCATTTGTTGAGTCGGAGTAGACTTTTGTGGATTCGAACGGATCGAGTGCGGGATGCAGATGGGGGATGAGCTTGCGGACGCGACCTCCACTGATCCTAACCATTTTTTTTCCTCGGCAGGTCCAGCTGGGGCGACTCTGTTGAAACGCACGATTCGGCCAGATGTCATCTCCCATTCCAGCTTGGGGGGCTGCCTTGCCATGTCTTATTGGCAGCTCTTTGGATGGCGCGTCCGTCGCGTTCATTTTCGGTGGTGAAAGTGAGGTAGAGTTCGCACATTTCGTCGTTGGTTTTCCAGCCCCACTTTGAGCGTTCGGGCGGGTGGACGGGGTTGAAGGGGTTTTCGGCGGAATTGTCGTAGGTGAAATCGACGTCGATGCGGGTGCCTTTGGGGAGCGTGATGGGTTCTTCGTAGACGTAGATATCCTGCCAGCGGAAGTCCCAGCGGGGGATATAGATGAGGGGGATGGTGTGGCCGTCGGGCTTGGTGGCGACGGCTTTGACGTTGGTGGCGAGGTAATGCATGTGAGGGCTGATGTCGATCAAGGTCATGGGGGCGGGGAGGGTCATGGAGAGGTGTCGTTTGTAGTTGGAATCTCCGGCGGGGATGTCGACGTCGAAGGTGCCCATGATGGTGCCGTCGACGTACTTGGTAACGGGATTTTCTTTATCGGCGAAGTAGAGGCCGATCCTGCTTTGGTCGGTGGCGGGTTTACCGCTGAGGTGGTAGTGGATTTCCATGACGATATCGGCGCCTTTAAAGAGGGGGATGCCCAGTCCTGTGGGGAGTTGGTAGGGTTGGGCGCCGGGGGCCCAGCCGCCGAAGGCGTAGGCGTTGTTGTTTGATTCCATGAAACCGCCGCCCTGGCCGAAGACCGAGAAACCGGGTTCATTGTTTTTGGCGTCTTCTTTAGTGGCTTTGCCAGAGTGATCGGCGTAGAAGATGGAGTGGTGGACGACGGAAGGATCGCCGGGTTTGAAATCGACGGCGACGAGGTCACGGTTTTTGGTGATGGCTTTTGGGATGACGAAGTATTGATAGATGTCTTCGCCGCTGGCGGGGACGGTAAAGGGTTCGGGCATGGTGATGATTTGGTCGGGGGGACCGAGGCGCCAGGTGCCGCGGTCGGCGAATTCGGGGAGGTCGGGGAGTTTGGCGGGATCGCCTTCGGGGGCGCCGTTCTCGGCCCAAGTGGTGATGAGGTTGATTTGGTCGTCGGTGAGGTGTCGTTCATCGACGAAGCGGCCGAAATGGGGTGCTGCGAGCCAGGGGGGCATGAATTTTTCTTCGACGACGCGGGCGATGGTTTTGGCGCGGCGTTTGGCGGAGGCGTAGTCGAGGAGGGGGAAGGGGCCGATATCACCGGGGCGATGGCACTCGGTGCAATGGGTGAGGAGGATGGGGGCGATGTGTTCGGAGTAGGTGGGGGTTGTTTCGGTGGCGATGGTGTGGGAAGCGAAGACGAGGGTGGCGAGGGCGATGAGGGTGGGGCGTTTCACGGTTCGTTGGTTCTTTGGTTGATTATCGGTATTGACAATTTATGGCGCGGGATTATAGATTGTCAAGACTGACAATTTGATTAAGATGTGAAATGAGATCATGGCTCGACCTGATTTAACGGCGGTGAGGACGCCGCAGATTCTGGATGCGTTTGCGCGGTGTGTGGCGCGGTATGGATTGGAGGGGGCGAGTTTGGAGCAGATTGCCGAGGAGGCGGGGGTGAAGCGGTCGCTATTGCGGCATTATTTGGGGAATCGGGATGAGATGATCGTGGCATTGGCGGAGCGGGTGGTGGAGCGGTATCGGCAAGAGTTAGAGGAGACGATGAGGGCGTTGCCGGGGACGGGTGCGAATCGGGTGGGGGCTTTATTGGATTATATGTTTCCGGAGGGGATTTGGGAGCCGTCGGTGGAGAATGTGGTAGCGGATGCTCTGTTGAGTGCGGTGGAGCGGTATCCGGAGGTGGGCGTGATTATGAGGGGATTTATGGAGGAGATGTTTGAGGTTTATGAGGGTGTCTTTGGCGAGGGGTATCCGGAGGCGGAGAAGGCGCAAGTCGAAGCGGTGGCGTATGGGGTAGTGTCGTTGAGTTTTACGCATGAATGGTTGATGCCGTTGGGGATGCCGGTGGCATATGCGCGATCAGCGAAGGGAGCGGCGAAGGCCTTGGTTAAGATTTTGGCTGGCTGAGGCAGGGTGGCCTGCAGCCAGATGTCGCGCGCTCTGCGGCGCGCGGGGGAGTAGGCTGTGTTTGTAGGCTAGAGTGGTAGGATTGCAGCAACGCGCATGGAGCGGCAGGCTGAGCGTTCACCGAGATTGCGCGCGCATTGCGGCGTGTGGGAAGAAGGGGTTGCTGAGAGTTTTGGGTGTTCGATCTGAACGGCGATTTGCGGAACTCTTAGAATTTTCGACAGAGGGGGTGAGCGGGTGTTTGGAATTCTAGGATTGGTGGAGAGGCGACGCTCAGAGTGCTCGATTACGGGCAAGATGTCTGTGGCACATGCCGCTGGTGGGCACGGTGTTTTCTTTCCTTTCGGGCTTTGAGGGGGGAGGATGGAGAGTGATGGATGGTGTGGTGGCAAAGTCGGCTTCGGATTCGGTGTTGCGGCGGGCGATCTATCTTTCGTTTGGGGTCGGGGTGCTCATGCTTGGAATCAAGGTGGGGGCCTCTCTTCTGACGGGCTCCTCGGCGATCCTGGGTGATGCTGCGGAATCGGTCGTGCACGTGGTGGCGGTGGCCTTTGTGGTATTCAGTTTGCGCCTTTCGCAGAAGCCGCCGGACGAGAGTCATCTGTATGGTCACGCGAAGATCAGTTTCTTCTCGGCGGGTTTTGAGGGGGCGCTGATTGCGTTGGCAGGGCTTTTCATCATTTACAATGCCATTGGCAGATGGGTGGCCGGTCTGGAGGTGCAGAATATCGGGCCGGGGACGGGGTTGGTGGCGTTGGCTTTGGGGATCAACGGCGCCCTGAGTTGGTATTTGTTGCGTTTGGGAAACAAGCATGACTCTCTCATCCTGCGGGCGAACGGGCATCACATACTCGCGGACGTATGGACTAGCTTCGGCGTGCTGGCTGGATTGGGACTGGTCGTGGCGACAGGGTGGCACGCCTTCGATCCGATCTGTGCGTTGCTGATTGCCTTGAACATTCTGCGGTCGGGGATTTCATTGATGCGGGAAAGCGTCGGGGGTTTGATGGATCGGGCGGACCCCAAAGTCACGGCCCGCGTGGAAGCCTGTCTTGACGAGCAGATGGAGAAGCACGGGATCTCGTATCATCGGATGCGGCACCGGGATTTGGGGACGGGGCACTGGGTGGATTTGCATTTGGTTTTTGATGATGAGGTGAGTGTGAAAGATGCGCATGCGGTGGCGACGGAAGTGGAGCGAGCGGTGCGTGAGGACTTGGGTGGGACGACGGTGGTGACGACGCACTTGGAACCAAAGTGGGATCGCGCGCATGCACATGGAACCGCGGCGAAGACGATTTGAGTTGGTGGTATCAAAAGGTGTCTTGAAAGATGGTTGGTTGTGATCTGATTCTTGGTTTAGAGGCGGTCGAGCGGGTCCCGTTCTTCGCCAAGGCTACGAAGGGTATGCGTTCGCCCCTACCGAGTCAGGGGAAGGGGCTAGTGGTTGCGGGGTGAGGTTTTTTTTGGGGGTTTGGGGAATCGGGTGTATGGGTGTGCGCGTTTTTGGACCTTGTGAAAGGTCTTTGGAACTGATGAGCACGGAGAAGATTCGGAATATTGCGATAATTGCGCATGTCGATCATGGGAAGACGACTTTGGTGGATTTATTGCTGGCGGCGGGGGGTGATTTTCATGAGAACCAGGAGATCGCGGAGCGGGCGATGGACTCGATGGATTTGGAGCGGGAGAAGGGGATCACCATCAAGTCGAAGAACACGGCGATTCGGTGGGGTGAGTATTTGATCAATATTGTGGACACGCCGGGGCATGCGGATTTCGGGGGGGAAGTCGAGCGGGTGATGAAGATGGTGGATGGGGTGTTATTGTTAGTTGATGCCTTTGAGGGGCCGCAGGCGCAGACGCGCTTTGTGTTGCGGAAGGCCTTGCAGGAGGGATTGGCGCCCATTGTGGTGATCAACAAGATTGATCGTGAGCACAGCGATCCGGTGGGGATGCACGACAAGGTGTTGGAATTGTTTCTGGAACTGGAGGCGAATGAGGAACAGTTTGAGGCACCGTTTGTTTATGGTTCGGCGAAGCAAGGTTTTTTTGTGACGGATCTGGAGGGTGATCGTGGGCAAGGAGCCGTGCCGTTATTGGAGACGATCGTGTCGCGGGTGGAAGCGCCGGACGTGGATGCGGGAGGCGAGTTTCGGATGCTGGTGAGCAATATTGATTGGGATGATTATGTGGGGCGGGTGGCGATGGGGAAGGTTCAGAGTGGTCAGGTGGCCAAGGGGGACACCGTGTGGCGGACCGGGAAAGACGGGACGCGAGAGAAGTGCAAGGTGACGAAGGTTTTTGAATACAGTTCCCTTTCGACGAAGGATTCGGCGGTGGGTGAGGCGGGCAACATTGTGGGGGTGGCGGGGTTTGAAGAGGTTGATATCGGCGAGACGCTGGGTGGGAGCGAGGAGACGGAAGCGTTGCCGTTTGTGGAGATTGATCCGCCGACGGTGCAGATGCAGTTTGCGGTGAACGACGGGCCATTTGCTGGGCGGGAAGGCAAGTATGTGACGTCTCGGCAATTGCGGGACCGTTTGTATCGTGAAGTGAAGACGAACATCTCGATCGAGGTGAGTGACAGCGAGCAGTCGGGGATTTTCAATATGAGTGCGCGTGGTGCGATGCAGATTGCGGTGTTGGTGGAGACGATGCGCCGGGAGGGGTTTGAGGTATTGGTGTCGCGTCCGATGGTGATTACGAAGCGGGACGAGGAGAGTGGTCAGTTATTGGAGCCGTATGAGACGCTTTACGTCGAGGTGCCGGAAGAGCAAGTGGGCGGGGTGCTGAAGAGTTTGTCATCGCGGCGGGGTCAGATGGAGAACATGACGACGCATGAGCGGGGGTCGATGATTGAAGTGACGATTCCGACGCGGGGGTTGATTGGATTTGAGTTGGAGTTGGTGAACATGACCTCCGGGCATGGTGTGATGTCGCATTTGTTCAAGGAGTATGCGCCGCACTGCGGGGAGATTTCGGGACGGGTGCAGGGGACCTTGGTGTCGATGGAGACGGGGACGGCGATGGCGTATTCGTTGGGGAACATCGAGGAGCGCGGGAAGTTGTTCGTGGGACCGGGTGAGGATGTTTACGAGGGGCAGATTGTGGGTGAGAATCCGCGGGCTGATGATTTGCCGGTGAATCCGACCAAGGAGAAGCATGTGACGAATCATCGGTCGGCGACGAAGACGATCTCCGAGGGATTGACGCCGCCGTTGCGGTTCAGTTTGGAGCGGGCGATTGAGTATATTGCGCCGGATGAATTGGTGGAGGCGACGCCGGGCGCGATTCGTTTGCGCAAGCGGGTATTGTGTCCGCACGAACGGAAACGCCTTGCCAAGGCCGGTTAACCAGCGTGCCCCGCACACCGGCGGGCAGGCTGCTGGCCGCGGGGGTGACGTGTATGCGTTTGGTGTTTGCTTTGAGGGTCCTTGATTAGGCGAGGATGTCTTTGGCGACTTTGCCGTGGACATCGGTGAGGCGGAAATTTCGGCCGGCGTAGGGATAGGTGAGGCGTTCGTGGTCGAAGCCAAGTAGGTGGAGGATGGTGGCGTGCCAGTCGTGTATATGGGTTTGGCCCTCTACGGCTTCCTAACCATAGTCATCGGTAGCGCCGTAGAAGTTGGTTTCTTAGCTTATGACAGCGAGAGCGTCGGTGCGAAGACGAGGATTGATTGAGGGAGTTGGCTGATGCCACCGCATGGGGAATCAGTTGATTGACTGGCTGAGGTAATTCATGACGCGGTCGAGAGCCTGCCGGTAATGCCAGGCGAGTTGATGTGAGGACTGCATCTGTTTGCCACGATCGAGGGTTGCTTTGAGGGCTTCTCTGACCGGTTCATCGAACTGATCGCTGGAGGCGAGGGCATCAATGCATTCTTCGTAGACTTTTGCACAGGCTCTGGCATCACCGCCGTTGTAGAGAGGAACGCCCTTTTCGATGGCTATGGCGATTGATTGAGCGGCATCGAGCGAGGTTTCGTTTTCTGAATCAGAGCTGGCGTTGGCGTTGAGAGCTTTCTCTATTGCGGGAGGGATCAACACCGCATCGATCACGTGAATGATGCCGTTACCACCATCGAGATCGATACTCTGTATTGTGGAATCGTTAATTCGGAGAAGGCCATTGTCGACTTTGAAGCGCACGTCGTCGCCTTGGAGACCTTTTGCTTTACCCGCGTTGAGAGCGTCTCCCGCGGTCACGCGGCCGGAGATGACGTGATACTTCAGGAGATTCACGAGGGCGGTGCGATTTTCCTTTTTAAGAAGGGAGGCAACTACTCCCTCGGGGAGTGAGGCAAAGGCTTCGTCGGTGGGAGCGAATACCGTAAACGGCCCTTCACCTTTGAGAACATCCGTAAGTTCTCCTGCCTCGACGGCGGCAAGGAGCGTTTTGAAAGCCCCTGCTTCCTTGGCGACGGAAACGACGGTCTTCGGTTCGGGCTCGGGTGGGAGGAGAACAGAATCGACGACGTGGATGATTCCATCTTTGCATCGCACATTGCCGTCCAACAAAATGGCGTCGTTAACCCGGATTCTGCCGTCGGAAAACGAAACAGTGAGCGGGTTCCCTTCCACGGTTTGAACCTCGCCGGCTTTGAGGACATCGGCGACTGGGTTGTTACCGGCACTGACGTGATAGGAGAGTATAGCGATAAGGCGATTCTTATTCTTCGGTTTAAGCAGTGTATCGAGGGTTCCCTCAGGCAGCTTGGCGAAGGCTTCGTCGGTGGGCGCAAAAACGGTTAGGGGATTGTCCCATTGGAAAAAGGTCGTGAGTCCGGCTGCATCGAGGGCCTTCTTAAGGACTGTAAAGCGGCCGTCGGCCGCCGCGGTGGCGATGAGGCGGGAGGGTTCCTGTGATTTCTTTACTGCTTTCTTGGGCTCCGTTTTTTTCTTTTGCTCGGTGAAATCGCCTTGGTCTTTCCCGTAGGTACGAATCCAATCTATTTCGAGTTCGAAGGGACCTTGGTTTTTATCGGCGAGGAGGATCCCGACTCGTTCGATTTGGGATGGGTCGAAAACCGCATCGGGGAGGTTCTGCCCGCGGAAACTGCCTTTGAATGAGGAGAACGGAACCTTTACCTCCTGCCACTTGCCCTTGGTGGTTTTGAATTCGCCGGCGAAGGAAACGGGCCAACTGCGGTAGCGAGCATCGGAGTCGAGCCGGGCCTCATAGGTACGTCCATCGCCTTTGACGCGAAGGAGGAGGCCGAGGTCGTTACTTAAGTTGAAGTCGACGTCTTCGCTGCGCACGGTGGAGAACCCACCGTTGTTCTCGAGCGAGAGGTCACCGAAGAAGCGCATGGTGCCATCATCGGTCATTTCGATGTTGCCCTTTGAGAGACCGCCCATCACGCCGTCGTTAACGATTTGCCAGCCGAAAGTCTTCGGCTCATCGGGTTCGAACTCCGTGACGGATTGGCCGCGCCATGCTCCCGGTTCGGCTGCGGTCGAGCTGACGGGGTAGTATAGGCCTGTGGCAACGAGGAGAAGTGGAGCGAAGACGAGGGGGAAGAGCAGGGAAGCTTTCATGGGAGACGATACGGGTGGGGTGGTAGGGCGGACTCAGGCAGTGGCGGCGGCAGCCGAGGCTTCAAACGCGAGAAGCGGCTCCCGGTGTGGATCGGGGCCGCTTCTTCTCCGTTAATCGCGTTGTTGTATCGGGCAGCGATTTCTATTCAACCGGCTCGGGACGGTCTTTCTCTCCTTTACCGCTGCGGTCACCTTTGCCGGGTTTACCGCTGCGGTCACCTTTTTCACCCCGTTCGCCTTTTTCCCCCCGTTCGCTTTTTTCTCCACGATCACCTCTTTCACCCCGTTCGCCTTTGCTGCCCCGTTCGCCTTTGCCTCGGCGGTTGCCTTTGCCCTCGCTGCCGCCGCCTCGCTTGAGGAGGTCGAAGGTAGCTTCATTGGTGTTTGGGGTGGAATTGCCTGGGGCCATGGCGGCGAAGGCGGTGTTGGCCATGGCAAGCGCTGTGAGGATCAGGATTGTGAGAATATTGTTTTTCATAGGATTCGTTTGTTGTTGGATGGTTGATCTTGGTATTGAGACTACCCGTGTTTTCCGAGTATCTGAGGAGTGAGGATACGGGTTGAAGATTACGGGAAGATGACGGATGGAAAAAAAGTGACCTCGTGGGCCGTCTATCTGTGGTTTTTTGTGGAGACATTGGGCCGTTTTTATCGGTGGGAGTGATTTGAAACAGGGCGGAATCGAATTGAAGGACCATGACGCTGCGATGGACCAGTTGTGATCGTTTGGTGCGGCGGATGGTGAGCTGGGGGGAGGCGCGTGGGGTCTATGGGCGGTGGGGGATGGGGGTTTATTTGTTGGGAAAGGCATACGGGGGATATAAGGCGGGGGAGAAGACGCGGGAATTGCCGGTGGATGGGATCAAGGAGGAGTTGGTGGCGCATGGGCAGGCGGGGCAGTTTTACCGGCACCTGCATTTTCACATTGGGTGCCGGTTTTTGGGGTGGCCGGGGTGGTGGGCGAGCTGGTTCATGAACCAGGTGGACGAGAGGCAGGCGTTGACGGGGCGCGGGGAGTCGGCGGTGGAAGTGAAGGATAATGAGGCGGCGTGGGCCTGTGCCGAGGTCTTGAAGGAGCGGTCGCAGCGGCGGTTGACGCGGCGAGAGGCGGGCGAGAAGCTTCGAGAGATCGTGGCCTCGTGAGCGGGGTCCGGTCAGATGCGACCTTCGATGTGGCGGTCGACCCACTTCGCGACGGGTGGGGCGGGTTTGGCATGGTTCATCGCCGTGATGAGGGAGGCGTGGTCGTTCTCGACGGCGAGGAGATTGCGATGTTCTTTCAGGAGGAAGCGTTCCTCGACCATGTGATCAAAGAACTCGATGAGTGACGCGAAGTAGTTGTCGATGTTGAGGAGTCCGCAGGGTTTTTCGTGAATGCTGAGTTGTAACCATGTCAGGGTTTCGAACATTTCCTCGAGCGTGCCGCAACCACCGGGGAGTGAGATGAAGCCTTGGGAGAGCTCGTTCATCATCGCTTTGCGTTCGTGCATGGAGTCGACGACATGAAGTTTCGTGAGACCGTGGTGCGCGATCTCGCAGTCGATGAGGCTCTGGGGGATAACGCCCACGGCTTCGCCTCCGGCGTTGAGGCAGGCATCGGCGAGAATACCCATTAGGCCGACGCTTGCTCCACCGTAGACGAGGCGAATTTGATTTTGGGCGAGAAACTCGCCGAGTGCCTGGGCGGCGTCGGTGTATGAGGTGCTGCCGCCGGGGCTGGAGCCGCAAAAGACGCACATCGAATGGATCATGGTGTGTGAGGGGTCTGACGATGAACGGTTTTTGGCATGTTGATTGCGGGTTTTTTTCAAGCGAACCATTCGAGAGGGATTTCATCAAGTGCTGTCCTTGGGTGTTGCTCAAAGACGGGCACGCGGCTTCCTTCGAAGATTTCATGATTGCGTGAAACTGTTGGGTAGGGACCCCTGTTTTAGGGGGTATGAAGACCTCCTTTTTCTGTTTCTCGTTTGTGTTGGGAATTTGTGGGTCGGCGGCCGCGGAGGTGTGGGTCCCGGCTCTGTTTGGGGACGGGATGATATTGCAGCAGGAGGCGGCGAATGCGATTTGGGGATGGGCGGAGCCGGGGGAGAAAGTGACGGTGACGGGTAGTTGGGGGAGTGAAGGCATGGGGACGGCTAATGAGGACGGGAAGTGGAGGGTAATTCTGGAGACGCCGTCGTATGGGACGGGGCATTCTTTGAAGATTGAGGGGGAGAACGTGATTGAGATCGGAGAGGTGGCGATCGGGGAGGTTTGGTTGTGTGCGGGGCAGTCGAACATGGGGTGGGCTTTGGGAAATTGTTTTGGCGGGGAAGAAGAAGCGGCGACGGCGAACTATCCGGATTATCGGATCTACGATTCGAGTCGTGAGCATTGGCATGAGCCGTTGGAGGAGCAGCGGGATCGGTTGGTGAAGTGGGTGCCTTGCACGCCGGAGTCTGCGGCAACGACGTCGGCGGTGTCCTATTACTTTGGGAAGAAGTTGCATGAGGAATTGGGCGTGCCGGTGGGGATTATCGTGCAGGCTTTTGCGGGGACGCCGATCGAGGGATGGATGCCGTGGGAGATTCAGTTGGACGACGAGCGGGCGCAGGCGGCCAAGGCGTCGTTGGATGAGAACGCGCGGCGGCAGATGGAGAAGCAGGGGAAGACGGAAGAGAAGGCCTTGGCGGAATTCGAAGCGGCGCTGGCGGAATACAATGATTTGATTGATGCGGGGGAGACGATGAAGAACAAGGTGAAGCCGCTCGCGCCGCCAATCATCACGCAGCCGGCGCACCTGGGGCATCAGTATCCGGCGCATATTTTCAATGGGATGATTCACCCGGTGCGGCCGTATGGGATCCGGGGGATGATTTGGTATCAGGGGGAGCGGAACTCGAAGGATGTGCCGCAGGCGGCGCATTACCGGGAGCAACTGGCGAAGCTGATCGGGTATTACCGGCAGTCGTGGCATGAGCTGTCGGAGGGCGGGACGGATGATGCCTTTCCGGTCTTTTTCACGCAGCTGCCGAGTTGGGGGGCGCCGCAAGCGGAGCCGGTGGAGGGATTGGAGGCGCCGTGGGCGGTGAATCGGGAATCGATGTTACGGGTGACCGAGGACGTGCCGAACACGGGGATGGCGGTATCGATTGATACGGGGGATGCGATTCAGTTGCATCCGAAGAACAAAGCGCCGATTGGGATTCGGCATGCGTATTTGGCGTTGAAGCAGGTGTATGGGGAGGATGTGGTGGATTACGGGCCGCGGTATCGAGGTCACGAGTTGGAGGATGGGAAGGTGGTGTTAGAGTTTGATTCGGTGGGGAGCGGATTAGTGGCGGCGCGGGAGGGGGAGGTTTTGGATGCGTTTGCGGTGGCGGGAGAAGACGAGGAATGGCACTGGGCGGAGGCGGTGATTGACGGGGATGCGGTCGTGGTGTCATCGGGAGACGTGGCGGAACCGGTGGCGGTGCGTTATGCGTGGGCGATGAATCCATCGGAGCGGAATTTGTTGTATAATCGTGAGGGGCTTCCGGCGTCGCCGTTCCGGACGGACAACTGGGACTTATTTGATCCGTCAGGCGAGATTGTGGAGGTGGTGAAACCGGCGAAGCCGGAGGGGTATGAGGATGTGGATTGGGAGCGACCAGAGATGACGCAGTGACGGGGTTCTCGCGAAGATGCGAAGGATTTTTTTCACGCTCGGTTCGCGTGGCTGGCTGGGGAAAGAGAATGCAAAGTTGGTTGAGGCTTGATTGAAATTTTGAGAGTGGGTAGGTGGGGCGATGCGTGTGTGGTTGTTGAGTTTGTTGTTGGGGATGGTTTTGGTGGGGGGGTGTGTATCGACGGGGGGCGCGCGTTTGGATGATGCGGAGGTTTACCGGGTGCAGGATGAGGCGTTTCGGCCGATGGGGGAGTAGGTGTATTGCTACGCAGTAGCGCTGTAGCGGAGTTACGAAGTTACGCAGTTAAGCAGTTAAGCCGTTAAGCAGTAGCGCAGGGGAGCGGGGGAGCGGGGGAGCGGGGGCGGGGGTTTTTGGCATTGAATATTGGTGGTGGTTTCGCGTTCTAAAGTGGGCGAGTTTGTATGGTGAAGTTTAGGAAAACTGTTCGGCCCTGGTTATTGCCGCCGTCACAGAAGTCGCGGGTGCGGCGGTATGTGGTGGCGCCGATTTTGTGGCTGGGGGTGATGGGGTTGTGTGTGGGGTTGGTTTTGTTTGGGTATTTTCACGTCAAGGCATTGACGTTTTCTTATCAGAAGCTGAAGGAAGTTCCTGAGCGGACCCTGGTGTTTGATCGCAAGGGCGAGCCGATCGGGCATGTATCGGGGCACGGGGAGAATCGGGTGGTGGTTTCGATTGACGAAGTATCGCCGCAATTTGTGGCTGCGTTGTTGGCGCGGGAGGACAGTCGGTTTTACGCGCATGGTGGAGTGGATTTGCGGGGGGTGGCTCGGGCGGCGGTGCGTAATCTGAGGTCTGGCGATTTCGATCAGGGGGCGTCCACGATCACGATGCAGTTGGCGCGGAACACCTGGGGGCTGCGGCAAATGACTTTGTCGCGGAAGTTGCAGGAGGTGGCGATGGCGCAGCAGATGGAGTTGCGTTTATCGAAGGATGAGATTTTGGAGATGTATGTGAACCGGATCTACTTCGGTTCTGGTTTGTATGGGATTGAGCGGGCGGCGCAAGGGTATTTTATGAAGCCGGCGGAGGAGTTGACATTGGGTGAGGGAGCCATTTTGGCGGGGTTGATTCGCGGGCCGAGTGTGTTGAATCCGTTTCGGAATTTGGAATCGGCGAAAGCGGTGCGGGATGAAGTGTTGGCGAGGATGGTCGTTACGGAAGTGATTACGGAAGCCGAAGCGGAAGCAGCGCGGCAAGAGATGGTGACTTTGCGACCACCGGGGGAGCGGCTTGCGACGGGGAGTTACGTCTTGCAGACTATTCACGATTTTTTGGGTGATTTGCTGACGCTGGAAGATATCAATGCGGGTGGCTTACGGGTGACAACGACGATTGATGCGGCGATGCAGGAGGCGGCTGAGCAGGGATTAGACGGGCACTTGGCGGCGATTGAGAATCGGCCGGGCTTTCCGCATCCGCCGCGGTCGCAGCGGGAGGTGGGGGATCGTTCCATCACAGAATACGTGCAGGGTGCCGTGGTTTCTTTGGACAACCGGACGGGAGCGATCTTGGCGATGGTGGGAGGGAGAGACTTTTCAGAGAGTTCGTTTAATCGTGCATTGGAGGCGAAGCGGCAGTGTGGGTCGACGTTCAAGCCTTTTGTGTATGCGGTGGCTTTTGACCGAGGGGGTCTGATGCCGGGGACGTGGATCAGCGATGATGCGGTTCGGTATTCCTGGGGGGCGGGTCAGGTGTGGAGTCCTTCGAATAGCGACGGGCAGTTCTTGGGCAATCAACCGGCGGCGGTGGGATTGATTCGCTCTCGGAATACGATGAGCGTGCGGGTGGGGGAGATTGCGGGTTTGGAGAATGTGCGGGGTTTGGCTCGGGCACTGAAGATGGGGAATATTCCGGAGTCGCCGGTGAGTTATCTGGGGGCGTTTGAGACCACACCGATGACTTTGACGAGTGCCTATTCGACCCTAGCGGGGGGTGGGGCAAACCGTGCGCCATTCTTGATTCAGCGGGTAGAGAATGGGGAGGGTGAAGTTTTGTTTGAAGCGGTGGTGCGGGCGGCGCCGGTGTTGCGGGAATCGGTGTGTTGGCTGACGTCGGACATTATGGGGCGGGTGATGGACGGGGGGACCGGTTCTTCGGCACGTTCTTTGGGATATAAAGTGCCGTGCTATGGGAAGACGGGGACGACGAATGATTATCGGGATGCGTGGTTTGTGGGATACACTGACAAAGTGACGACGGGGGTTTGGGTGGGGATGGACCGTCCGGCGACGATTATGAATCGTGGATATGGGAGCACCCTGGCGTTGCCGGTTTGGGTGGACGTGATGAAGGCGGCGGAGGGAGCGGGTTTTCCGGCGGAGGCCATGAGGGTTCCGGACAATCAGCAAGGAATCAGTCTGTGCCGGGCGTGCGGGGGTCGGGCGCAGAGGCGGTCGTTAGAACCGTATTCGATGGGATTGCCAAGGGATTTGTGGCCGGAGTATGAGTGTGGAGGGCACGGAGGGTTGTTTGATATGTTTACGAGCCGTGATGATGTTGGCGGGCAGGGGCGATACCGATCACGGGACCGTCGGGAGCCCGGCGGCGAGGGTGGTATCGGCGGAGCGATCCGCGGGATCGGCCGATTTATTTTTGGATCGTCGCGGTGAGAGGCTATGCTTTTCGCATGAGGCCGTCCATTTCTCCCGTGCTAGTGGCGAATGATTCTTTTTGGAGGCCAGCGTTATGTAGGGTGCTGAGGTAGAGGTTGGGGAGCGGGTAATTGTTCTTTTGGTCGAAAGCGAGGTGTTGACCGTGTTGGAATCCGCCTCCGGCGAAGAGGACGGGCATATTTTTGTTGTCGTGTGAGGAAGCGTTTCCAAGGTTCGATGTCAGGAGCACCATCGTGTCGTCGAGGAGAGAATGATCGCCTTGGTCGCTTGCCTGGAGTTGGCGGACGAAATTGGCCCAGGCATCGATCATGGCCTCTTCGACTAGGGCGAGTTGGTCGAGTTTGTCTTCGTCCCGGCCGTGGTGGCTGAGACCGTGGTAGCTCTGCTCGACACCCTCGATGGCGCCAACGCTATTGCCGGTGCAGTGAAGGGTGACGAAGCGTGTGGAGTCGGTTTGGACGGCGAGGTGGACGATATCGAGCATGGCGCGTTGGAGGTCGGCGGCATTATTGCGATCGGGATCGGCGGGGCGACCTCCGACTTTAGGTTTGGGGCGTTCGACCCAGTCTTCGCTTTTTTCGAGGCGTTGCTCGAGCTCGCGGACGCTGGTGAACCAGGCGTCGAGTTTGTCTCGATCACCGGGGCCGACTTCTCGTTGAAGTGATTTGGCCTCGGCGCCGACGATATCCATGACGCTTTGGCCGCTGTGGAGGAGTTCGGCCTGGCGTTTTTTGGATTCGGGTGAGTCTTCGATGAAGAGTTTGGCGAAGAGGCGCCTAGGGTCGCTTTGGGCTGGGATCATGGCGCCGTTTTAGGTGTAGGACGGGGTTTTTTAGTTTCCGGTATTGATGACAAGAGAGGGGAAGCGGGTTTCGTGTCCGAGGTGTTTGGCGAGGAGTTGGTCGAGGGAGATCGTGTTGCGGGAGGTGGAACCTCTAGAATTGGGGCAGGCGGAGAAGATACTGCCTTCGGCGGTGTGTCCACCGGTGACGCCGGGGTGTGACGAGCCAGAGATGATAGTGAATTGATCGCGGATATCCTGGATGCGTTCAAGGTAGCGCGATGGAGTATAGTTTTTTCCGCTATCGATGGGAACGAGATTGGGATTGTGGAGCCCGAGTGACAGGCTGACGCCGATGAAGCGTTTGGGAGCGGGCCCTTTCGCGGCGGCGAACGCGGGTGACATAGCGTCGAGGAAAGGCAGTCCGAGGGCGACTCCGGCAGCGCCACGGAGGACCGCGCGGCGGGAGAGTTTGGTTCCTGTATTGATGTATGGCGCTTTCATTGGGACGTATCTGATTTAGTATTAGCTATTTCGTTAGGAAAATATCACTAGAAACGGCGGATTGGATAATTGAGCGCAGGCCGTAGTCATGTTTTTTTGAAGACTCGACGATTTTGTAAATCTGATTTCTATCGCTGAAGCGAATAGAAGCGCCAGTGGCGTAAGTGAGAAACTGTTCGGTGAAGGCCTTGGTGAGGAGGGCCGGTTGCTCGTGGTAGAGTTTTTGCCATTCGACGATATCAGCGAAAGGTTGGCCCTCGGGCGTGATACCGCTGGGGTCGACGACGGCGGCATCCTTCGATGTGCCGTATTTCGTCCGCCATTGGCCGACGGGATCGAAGCTTTCGAGGGCGTATCCTGCGGGATCGATCTTTGCGTGGCAAGCGGCGCAAGAGGCATCGGCGCTATGTTTGTTGAGTTGGTCGCGGATACTGGTTGCCCCGCGGATATCGGGCTCGACGGCGGGTACGTTTGCTGGCGGAGGCGGGACGTGGAGGCCGAGGATTTTTTCGTTTACGAAGATACCGCGGAGGATGGGGGACGTAACGGAGCCGTCGGCCGTGACTTTGAGGATGGAGCCCTGGGTGATGAGACCGGTTCGGTAGGGGTGGTTGAGGCTAACGCGCTGAAGACCTTTACCGGGAACAACGTTTGCATCCGGCAGCGTGTAATGGGATTTGAGGCGGGTGTTGAGCAGGGCGAAGTCTGAGCGAATGAAATTTCGTATACTGAGATTGTTTTCGATGATTTCAGAGAGGAAGGCCCGTGTTTCCTGGACGAGAGAGTCTTGGACGATGGGATCGAAGTCACGGAAACGGCGACGATCGGGGCTGGTAAAATCGATTTCCTTGAGGTTCAGCCATTGATCGGTGAATCCGGCGATGAAGCGTGCGGATTTTGGATCGTCGAGCAGGCGATTGACTTCTATATTGAGTGTATCCGGGTTGAGGAGTTCGCCGCGGTCGGCGAGGGAGCGGAGATTGGCATCGGGCATGCTATTCCAGAGGAGATAGCTGAGGCGGGAAGCGACGGCGTGATCATCTAGTTTTCCTGGAGACTCGACAAAAGTGAGGAAGCGTGGCGAGCAGAGAATGGCGCGGAATCCGGCGTGGAGGGCTTTGTGGAGTTTTCCGGTTTCCTGAAGCTTGGCGACGGCGACGTTTTGGTAGGGGATGAGTTGTTGATTGGAAACGGGGCGACGGAAGGCCCGCGAGGCGAATTTGCGAATTAGGCGATGCAGTTCCTTTTTGGGATCTTTGATATTGGGCTTGCCATCCTTGTCAAAGGCAATGCCGGGCAGGAGTTGGGTGCGGAGTTCGTCGGCGGTGGTGTTCGGGTAGACGCGTTTTAGTTCGATGGATTCGAATTCGATACCAGAGTAGCCTTCTTTCTCGAGGTTCCGCCCGCGATACGAGATATTTCCCCCTTGGGCGCCAGTGGGGGCGAGGCGATTAGTGCCTTCGTTTGGTTTGAATTCGAGAACGTGACCTTTCTTTATCCAGGCGATGTATTGGTGGGTGGCTGGTTTTTTGGTGGCCTCCACGCTAGCGACGTAGTAGAGGATCGGCTCGTCTGAGGAGCAAGCGCCACTGCGGAGGGATCCCCAAACGGCTTGATCGGGACCGGGGTTGATGGCGCGAACGTTTTTGATGGTGATTTGATACCAGCCTGATTCCGGGACATTGGTGCCGGTCATGCGGCCAGAAAACTGGAGGCCGTGGGGCCACGAAATGATTTTGCCGTCACGCGCTTCGGGCCCGCGGTAGTTCCCTCCTCTGGGATTAGCTGCGAGTTGCTTTGGGCCGTAGTGTTTTTGGAACTGGGTATCGCCGTTAATGGCGCGCACGAACGCATTTTCGAGGGCGAGGTCCGCTGCACTCAGATATTGGTTCAGGTGAAAGAGGCTAAGCTGTTGGGCATCGGCCACGGTTTGAAACTCTTTACCGGTTTCGTCGGCGGGGAGTTCATTGATGAGGGGAATATCGATGCCGAGGAGGTCGTGCAGGGTGTTTTCGTATTGGACGCGGGTGAGGCGGCGGCCGTTGACACGGCCGTTTGCGGCGAGGTCGGCGCGATCGATTTCGAGGAGAGGGGTTTTTAGCTTAGCGAGGAATTGTGATTTGTCTTCGGGATCAGGCCGCGGCTTCTTTTTTGGCGGCATTTCGCCGTCGCGGACGCGATCAAAGACAAGCTCCCAGACTTTCAGATTGTTCCGGTCGTTTGGATTGAACTCGAGATTGAAGAGATCGAGATCTCCCTCGCTCACGACGTCATCATGGCAATCGAAGCAATGGGCTTCCATGAAGGGTTCTATGGAAGAGGGGTCGAGCTTTTGGTTGGCTGCGTTGGCGCTGAGGGCGGGGGCGGTACACAGGAAGGTGGCCGCGAGCGAGAGTCGCGCGTGCCGAGTGCGAAATACTGGCCAGAGTGACTTCATCAGCCCCTGATAATACGGTGGTTTTCGGCAATTTCTTTCCATTTTACGCCTGGGCCGTCGGGGAGGATTTCAGGGAGAGGGAATTGTGACGAAAGAAAGAGGCAGGGAGGGTGGATTTGGGGGTGGTGAGATGGTCGGGATATCGTGATCGAGGATCGACAGACCGGGCGTCGAGGCGGCAGGGTGGGGTAACGGTGGACGGGAGGCTGAAACTGCGAATTGCCGGCTTGTGGGCGGCGGCGTTTACGATCGGAACAGACGTGGTGGGGGTCGGGGTGTTATTGGCGCCGATGGAAGCGACTTTTCAGGTCTCGGTTTCGACGGTGCAATGGGTGATCAATGCGTATGCGATCACCTTTGCCATGCTGATTGTTACTGGGGGGCGATTGGGGGACATGTTTGGTCGGCGCCGCGTGTTATTGGCGGGTTTATTTTTATTTGGCGGTGCGTCGGCTTTGAATGCGGGAAGTCAGGGGATTGAGTGGTTGATTGCCGCGCGGATTTTGCAAGGCATAGGGAACGCGTTATTGTGGCCGACGGCGGTGGGCTTGATGTTTGCTTCGGCGCCGACGGAGCGATCGGGGGTTTACATCGGCATTATGTTTGGACTCACGGGTCTGGGGAACGTGGTGGGTCCGGTGATAGGGGGAGCGGTCTCTGATCTTGGGCCGGAGGGGTGGCGATTATTTTTTGTGTTCAATCTGCTGACGAGTGGGACGGCGATCTCATTGCTGCTGATGAGCGGGCGATCTGAGGCGGATGATGAGCTGAAGCGAGAACGGATTGATTTTCCCGGGATCACGACGTTGGCTTTGGGGACCTTCGGATTTTTTTATGCGTTAGACCGGGCCTCGATCTCAGGCTGGCGATCAGCACTAGTGTTAGGAGCGTTGGCTTTATGCGTCATGATGTATGGGTTGTTTGCGTTGTTGGAGCGCCGGGCTCCGGCGGCTTTGATTCCGAGACGGCTTTGGAGGAATCGCTCGTTTTTGGCGGCGGCGTTGTTGAATGGATTGGTGATGCCGGCGTCTTTCGCGATGTTTGTTTTCGTGCCGCAGATCGGGCAGAAGGTCTGGGGGTTAACTGATTTTCGGGCGGCGTTGTTATTGATACCGGCGATGATTTTGTTTGCGGGGTCGGCGCCTATGGCGGGTCATTTGTATGACAAGATCGGGATGAAGAAGCTATTATGGTTTGGCTATGGGTTATCGGCGGTGGGGAGTGCCTGGTTTGCGTTGGTTGATCCATCGGCGGGGTATATGGGATGGTTATTGCCGGCGCAGCTGTGTCTGGGATTGTCGATTGGGATCGTGGTGGGGCCGGCGGGAACGGCGGCGGTGGCGAGCGTGGACGGGGCGGATGCGGGCGTGGCAAGTGGGGTTGCTTTTCAGTGGCATTTGGTGTTGGGGGCCATGGGAATTGCGCTGGCGACTTTTTTTGTCACCGCGGAGATGACGGCAATCATTGCTTCGGATGACGAGTTAGGCGTGGCGGGGCGGGTGGACAACGAGATGTTGGACGCTATTTTGGCGGACAAGCCGGAAGCGGCGGACCTGAAAGACAGAGTGTCGAGTGATGAACTTGCCAAGCTGAAGCGGGAAGTGTCGGCTGCCTATTTGACCGGATTTCGAAGGGCGTATTGGGTATGTATTGGATTTACGATCTTCGCTTTTTGTTTGATTCCGCGGTTGAGGGAGGCGCGGGTAACATGAGGGGAGATGGGGAGGCATGGGGGGCATGGAAGATGCGTCGAGTTGGGCTTGTGATTCTTCTCTTCGTGGGGATACTGGGTGGGATGAGTGACGTGGATGCTGAGCAAGACGTGGTTGTGGCGCTTTCGCCGGACATCCCGCCGTATGTGATGGAAGGTGGCACGGCGGGCTTGGAGGTGGAGATTTTGCGGGGGGCTTTACCGGGGTTGTCCTTGCGTTTTGAGCAGATGTCTTATGACCATTTGCAAACGGCGGTGCAGGAGGGGAAGGCGGCGATGTCGGCGGGGGTGCAGGATTTGGATGACGGTGTCTTTTACTCGCTTGATTTCGTGGAGTTTTTCAATGCGGCGATTGTGAAGAAGAGTGATGGCATTGCGATTGGGAAGGTGGGGGACTTGGCAAACCATCCTGTTTTGACGTGGGAAGATGCGTGGCGCGAGTTGGGGAACGAGTTTGAGAACTTGTTTGGGCCGGAGGGGGAGGACCGCGACGATTATTTGGAATTTGCGGATCAGGAAGAGCAAGTGCGGGCTTTTTGGGAGGAGGAAGGGGCGGTGATTGTGATTGATCGTTGTATCTTCAAGTATTTCAGCGAAGAGATGGGCGAGGATTTGAGTGATGTGGAGGAGCATCTGATCTTTGCGCCGGTGACGGGGTTTAAAGTGTCGTTTCGGGATGAGGCATTGCGGGATCGATTTGATGCCGGCTTACGGGCCTTTTGTGCGAGCGGGGAGTATGCGGCGATACTGGAGCGCCATCACGTCACGTGGGAAACGACGGTTTGCGAGAGGGTCGAGGAGGGCGACTAGTCCGTGAAGGCGGCGTGGGTATTGGGGCTGGGAGTTGGCGTGGGGGTGTTGATGGGCTGTCTCGGCGTGGCGAAGGGCGAGGATGTGGATGACGTCGAAGAGCCGGCACCAGGTTTTTCGTTGTTAATGGAGCCGATCAACACGCGCTTGACTTTGAGCGGGTTTTTCCAAGCGGACGTGATTCATGATCATGGGCGGATTGAGACTCCCACGGACTTTGTGACGGCGGCAATTGTTACCGGCAACGATGAGGATTCGACGGTACCTGATCGAGAAACGGGGGTGAGCATCAATGCGACGAAGTTTATTGTGGAGGGCGAAACGTCTTTATGGGGCAGGACGATCGCGACGCATCTTTCGATGGATTTTTTCGGGGATTCACTTCGGCGCGTACCGAATGTTTTGTGGCGGCAGGCATACATGGAGCTTGAGGGTATGGTGTTCGGCGGGGATTTACTGTTAGGGAAGGCGTGGACCACCTTTACGGATGTGGATGCTTGGCCGGCGACCTTGGATTATGAGGGGCCGAGCAGTTCATTGCAGACTTTGCATCCGATTGCGCGTTGGACGCGCGGACTTGGGGGGCGATTTCGGACGGAGTGGGCCTTGGAAAAGCCGGATAATCACGACCTTGAGGGTGCGGAGTCGCTCGACCGGTGGCCGGACTTGGTGGTTACCGTTGCGAAGCGAGAGGGGGCGGGGACGAATCACGTTAAAGTGGCGGGGGTGCTGCGGGATTTGAGAGGTGAAGGCAGTCGTGGGCGGCGGTCGAGTTCATTGGGGTGGGGAGTGGCGAGCACGGGGCGACTTTCTCCTTCGTTTTTGCCGGCTCGTGACGTGGTGACCTACGGGGCGGCTGCGGGTGCGGGGATCGGCGCTTTTTTTGATGATGAACCGCCGGATGCCGTTTTCAATGAGGACACGGGCGAGTTGGAGACCTTGCGATCATTTGGATATTATCTGGGTTACCAGCATTATTGGACGGATCGTTGGTCATCGACGCTGAGTTATGGGGAGGTGCGGGTCGACAATCGGGAAGTTGAGGATGACAATGCTTATCGTCGGGGGCGTTATTTCAGTATGAACCTGGTGTGGCAGCCGACGGCGTGGTGGATGACGGGGGTGGAGTTTTTGCGGGGGAAACGGGAGGACAAGAATGGAAAGGATGGGACGGATAGTCGGGTGCAGTTTTCGGTGCGGTATTCGTTTTGAAATTTCGGTTGGCGATTGGTTTCGTTGGGAGTGATTTGTATTGCCGAGAGGGGAAGGGGTATTGGCTGGAGAGTGGGGGCGCTCGCTCCTAATGGAAGTATGCGAAGAGAAGGCCTGATTGTTTAGGCTCGTATAAGGTGGGAGGGATGGGGCAGGATGCTGTTGATGGCGAACCCCCTCCATTTTCGGCACGCGATGCGTTCGCGGCGGAAGCTGAAGCGGTCGATGGGTTTGATGGGGCTGACTTTTGTCGCGGTGGGAGGGATTGTGGGATCGGGCTGGTTGTTTGCGCCTTTGTTGGCGACGCGTTTGGCGGGGCCGGCGGCGATTGTGGCTTGGGGAATTGGGGGGGTGGCGATGTTGTTGTTGGCGCTTTGTTTTGCTGAAGTGATGGGGATACTGCCGGTGGCAGGGGGGATTGCGCGGATTCCGCATTTTACGCACGGAGACGTTACCAGTGCTTTGTTAGGGTGGTCGGCGTGGGTGGGCTATAATACCGCGGCGCCGATAGAGACGATTGCGATGCTGCAATACCTGGCGGTGGATTGGCATTGGTTATTTGAGGGGAGTGCTGCGGACGGGAATTTGACGTGGCGGGGTTCATTTGTCGCGATGGGGGTTTTGGGTGTATTTGTTTGGATCAACGCAATGGGTGTGGCGGCGTTCTCGAAGGCGAATACGGCGATCACCTGGGTGAAGCTGGGGATACCGGTGGTGGTGGGGCTAGCGATCATGGCGGCGCGTTTTGAGCCGTCTAATTTTCATGCGGCGGGAGGGTTTGCTCCGTTTGGCGCGGAGGGGATTTTTGCGGCGGTATCGAGTGGGGGGGTGATCTTTGCTTTGATAGGGTTTCGGCATGCGATCGATATGGCGGGGGAAGTGAAGCGTCCGAACGTGACGATTCCCTTGGCGTTAACCATTTCGCTGGTGATTTGTGTAGGGATATATGGGCTTTTGCAGGTGGCGTTTGTGGGGGCCTTGGAGCCTTCGGTATTGAAGGAGGGGTGGGGGAAAATTGATTTTGGGCATGACTTGGGCCCGGTGGCGGGTGTGGCGGCGGCGTTGGGGATTGCGTGGATGAGCATATTGCTGAAGGCGGGCGGGGTGATCAGTCCGTTTGGGGGAGGATTGGTGGCCACCGGGTCGATGGCACGTTTGGGGTATGCGATGGCGGAGAGTCGGGTCTTTCCGAGATATTTTGCGCATCTTTCGAAGAAGCGTGTGCCGATGCGTTGTTTGTGGTTGGACTATGCCTTTGGGGGTTTGGTTGTTTTCTTTGTGCCGTTTGCGGAGGCGGTGGCTTTGAATGGCGCGGCGATCACCTTGTCGTTTGCGGCGGGGCCGCTGGCGGTTTGCGCGTTGCGTCAGCAGCATCCGGAAGCGGAGCGTCGATTTCGGATGCCGTTGGTGAATGTATTTGCGCCGATGGCATTTGTGGTGGCGACCTTGATTATTATCTGGAGTGGTTGGGATACGATGTGGCGGTTGTTGTTGACGATGGTTGTGGGGGTAGTGGTGTTCTTGGTTCGTATGAGGCAGGAGAGAGTGAGGTTTGATCGATTGGATTTGCGCGAGGCGAGTTGGCTTTTGCCATTTATTGGTGGGATCGGGGTGATATCGTATTTGGGGGATTACGGGGGTGGTCGCGGGATTTTGGATGAGCCGTGGCTGTTTGTGGTAGCAGCGGTATTTGCGTTGTTGGTTTTTTGGTTTGGACACCGGGTGCGATTGCGGAATGAAGCGTCGGCGAAGTATCGTGAGCGATACATGACGGAGCCGCCGCCGGATATCACGCCATTGTGAGGGAGTTATGGGGGGAGGCTTAGCCTGATGGGTTGAATTGTCTTGCCAGAAGGTGGTGATTCGGCGCATGACTTCGGTGCATGATCTCTGTCTGGAAGGTGGCGAGTAGCCGATCGCTAGCGATTGGGCTGGGCGTGTTTGTTTTGGGAGGTGTGTTGGGTGGGTGTGGCAAGAAGAAGGCGGCACCGCCTCCTGAGCCGACGGTGGTGGTTGCGGAGGTGGAGACGAAGACGATTCCAATCATCCGCAATTACAATGGTACGGTGCAGGCCGTGAAATCGGTGGATGTGATTCCGAATGTCACGGGTTATTTGAACGAGCGTTTGTTTACGGAGGGTGCGTTAGTAAAGAAAGGGGACCCGCTATATCTCATTGATCCGCGTCCGTTCCGGGCGGCATTGGATCAGGCGAAGGCGCAATTACAGGAGGGTCAGGCACAGGTGGAATACTGGACGGCAGAGGCCGAGCGGTTTGAGGGGCTAACGGGGACGGGAGCGGTTTCCGAGGATGATATCCAAAAGGCGGCGGCTTCTCTCAGAGAAGCGCGCGCGAATGCCTTGATGTATGAGGCGGAAGTGGAGTCGGCGCAGATCAATTTGGAGTATACCAATGTCGTGGCTCCTTTCGAGGGGCGGGTGCAGACGACGCAGCGGAATATTGGGGCATTGGTGACGGCGCAACAGGATGTGTTAACGCGAGTGGTGGAGATCGATCCGGTATATATTGAGTTCAACCTGACACGCCGAGAGATGTTTGATTTGCAGTCGACGAAGGGGAAGGGAATTTTATCGGCTGAGGATGTACGGGTGCAACTGATATTGCCCAATGGGGAAGTTCATCCGAACGAGGGGAAGATTGATTTTATTGGATCGGAGGTAAATCCGATGACGGACAGTTTGTTGGTGCGGGCGGTGGTGGCGAACAAGGGTGGTGACGGGCCAGAGGTAAATTTGGTGTCGGGGCAGTATGCGCGGGTGCGGCTTTATCTTGGGGAGCAGGCGGGGACCTTGGTTGTGCCGCGGCAGGCTTTAGTGGAGACGCAATCGGGTCCGCACGTTTATGTGGTGAAAGCGGACGGAACGGCGGAACAGCGTGCGGTGGAGATGGGTTCTGCGTATGAGCAATTTCAGGTGATTACATCGGGTTTGAAGGAGGGAGAGAAGGTGGTGGTGTCAGGACTGCAGTCAGTGCAGCCGGGCAGTAAGGTGAAGATCAGTTCCTCGGGCGGGACGGGAGTAACTGCAGGCGGGGGCACGGGTGTTTCGGGCGGTAGCATGGGAACGGCGAGTGGCGGGACTTCGGCACCTGCGACGGGATCGAGAACGGGTTCCTGAAGTTATGGGGGGAGATATCAACAAAGGGTTCATCGCGTTCTTTGTGGAGCGTCCGATTTTTGCATCGGTGATTGCCTTTGTAATCGTGATTGCTGGGGCGTGTTCGATCGTGACGTTACCGATCTCGAATTACCCGGACGTCGTGCCACCAGCGATTTCCGTGACGACGCAGTATATCGGTGGGAGTGCGCAGGTGGTGGCGGACACAGTGACGGAACCGATCGAGGAAGTGGTGAACGGTGTGGAGGGGATGACCTACATTTCGTCGAACAGCACGAACAACGGGGACTCCGCCATTACGGTGACCTTTGAGATTGGGTATGATCAGTCGGTGGCGCAGATGAATGTTTTGAATGCCACGAACCAAGCGCTGCCGGAGCTGCCAGCGGACGTGCAAAAGTATGGGGTAGCGGTCGACAAGGATTCGGACAATCTTTTGATTTGCGTGAATCTGTTGTCGCCGAACGGGACTTACGACGGCGTATTCCTGGGGAACTATGCGGACATACATGTGTATGACGCGTTGATGCGCTTAGAGGGGGTGGCGTCGATCACGAATTTTGGGTTTCGGAAGTATGCCATTCGGATATGGCTGGACCCGCACAAGTTGCAGAACCTGGGGTTGACGGCATTGGATGTGGCGGACGCGGTGGAGGAGCAGAACATGCAGTTGCCAGCGGGGTCGATGGGATCGGCGCCGGCAACGAAGGAGCAGGCGTTTGTGTATCAGTTGTCGGCGCAGGGACGTTTGACGCAGGTGGAGCAGTTTGAAGCCATCATTTTGCGGGCGAACGAGGATGGCTCGTTGGTAACCTTGGGGGATGTCGGGCGGGTGGAATTGGGGGCGGAGTCTTATGGGTCGCGGACCTTGGCGGATGGGAAGGCGACGGGGAATCTGGGGGTGTTTCAGTTGGCGGGAGCGAACGCATTGGATTTGCGGAATGCGATTGTTGCTGAGATGGACAAATTGAGTGAGCACTTCCCGGAGGATTTAACATACGAGATTGTTTATGACACGACGCGGTTTGTGAAGGAATCGATTCGAGAAGTGGTGTTCACCTTGTGTGTCGCTATTTTGTTAGTGTTCCTGGTGGTTTATATATTCGTGCAGAGTTGGCGAGCGACGTTGATACCTGCGATCACGATTCCGGTGGCTTTGGTGGGGTCGTTTGCGATCATGCATGCCTTTGGGTTTTCCATCAATATGCTGAGTTTGTTAGGTTTGGTGTTGGCGGTGGGCTTAGTGGTGGATGATGCGATTGTCGTGGTGGAGAATGTGCAGCGGCGGTTGGAAGAAGGCGGGACGAACATGAAGGAGATTGTGATGGCGGCGATGGCGGAAGTCCGGGGGCCGATCATTACGACGACGTTGGTGTTGTTATCTGTTTTTGTGCCGGTGGCGGTGATGCCAGGGATGACCGGGCGGTTGTATAATCAGTTCGCGCTGACGGTGGCATTTGCGGTGTTTTTGTCGGCGGTGAATTCGCTGACTTTGAGTCCGGCCTTGTGTGCGATTTTATTGAAGCCGAAGGGCGATGGGGAAGAGGAGAAGAAGAAAAAGAACGTTGTATTTCGGGCGTTTAACGAGGGCTTTGAGAAGTTGGCTGTGGGTTACGAGCGGAGTGTGCGCGGACTGTCGAAAGCGTGGCCGCTCGTGCTGTTGTTCTTTGTGGGGTTGTGTGTTGCGTTGGTGTTCATGCTCATTCAGCGCCCGAAGGCCTTTATTCCGAATGAGGACCAGGGGTATTTCATGATTGCGGTTGAGTTGCCGGATGGGGCGACCGTGAACCGAACGCAGGAAGTGGTGAGTCAGGTGGTGGACGAGGCGTTGAAGACGAAGGGGATCGAGCATGCGATATCGATCACGGGGTTCAACATTATTGATTCGATTGATCAGGAGAATGCGGGGGTGATTTTTCCGGTTTTAGCGCCTTGGAGTGAGCGGAAGGCGAAGGTGCTGCACGTGGAGGAATTGATTTCGACAATGGGCAAGAAGTTGGCGTCGATCACGGATGCGGAGATTATTGCGTTGAATCCGCCTCCGATTCGTGGGTTGAGTGCCACGGGAGGGTTTCAGGGTGAGGTGCAGGATTTGAATGCGCAGGGATCGGAGCAATTGGCTTCGGTGGCGAAGGCGGTGATGGCGAAGGCGGAGGCACGGCCGGAGATTGAGGATGTCACGACGACGTTTCAGACCGGATTCCCTGGGCGATTTTTGAATATTGACCGGGTGAAGGCGAAGTCAATGGGGGTGAGTATCTCGGATATTTTCGATACCCTGCAGATCAATGTCGGATCGTATTACGTGAATGCGATCAACAAGTTTGGGCGGGTCTATTGGGTGTATATCCAGGCAGAAGATGAGGATCGGATGACGGAGGAGGACATCAGTGGATTGAAGGTGCGGAACGCGGCCGGGGAAATGATTGATTTGGCGGCGTTTATAGAGTTTGAGCCGACGATGGGGCCTTATAACGTGACGCACTATCAGCTTTATCCGTCCGTTTCTTTGTTGGGAAATCCGGCGGAGGGGTATAGTTCTGGGCAGGCGGTGCGAGCGATGGAAGAGGTGGCAGGAACGATGCCGAACGGGTATGCGTTTGCGTGGACGGGATTGATTTTTCAGCAGGTGAAGGCGGGGAATCTGGCTCCGGTGTTGTTTGCTTTGTCGTTAGTGCTGACGTTTTTGGTTTTATCGGCGCAGTATGAGAGTTGGATGATGCCGATCATGGTTTTGTTTGCGGTGCCGTTGGGGTTATTGGGTGGATTGACGGGCTTGGCTTTGCGGGGGATGCCTCTGGATGTGTACGGGCAGATTGGGTTATTGGTGTTGATCGGGTTAGCGGCGAAGAATGCGATTTTGATTGTGGAGTTTGCGAAGGATCGGCGGGCGATCGGAGAGGGGATTATTGAGTCGGCGCGGATTGCGGCGCGGATTCGATTGCGACCGATTTTGATGACGGCGTTTGCTTTGATATTTGGGGTGTTGCCGTTGGTATTTGCGCCGGGGGCGGGGGCGAATGCGCGGCAGTCGTTGGGGACGACGGTGGTGAGCGGGATGATATTGGCGACGTTGTTGATCATCATGGTGCCGGTATTCTATGTGGTGATCCAGCGGATGCGGGAGCATTTTGGGCATGGGGCACCGGAGGAGGAGGTGGGTTGAAGGAAGGTGTTCACCTTAGCTGATCCGGTTTTCTCGGGTTGAACTGACAATCCTCTAGGAGGGGAATGATTGCTATCGTGAGCGCGCCACCTGCAGACTTTTTGGCCGGCTACTGTGTGCGTTCTTATGATTGTGGTTTGTAGTTTCTTGATGGAGATGCATAGAATTCGCTCGATGAGGTGGGTTGGGTTAGGACTAGTCGTTTTAGGGTTTGGCTGGGTTCTGCAAGACTGTTTTGTGGGGTTCGTGGGATGGCAGCATTTGACGTGGGTGTCTGGATTGGGCAATCTTCCTGCGGGCGAATCGATACCGAGAGAAGAAGCGGGCGATGCCATGCGAGCTTTGGCATTGGAGTTGAAAGATCGTCATCGGATGGTGTTGTTGCCTGCGGCATTGATGTTGATTGGAAGCGGGATTCTCTGGTGGAAGAGTAAACCGAGGCCGGGTGAGTGAAGAGACGTTCGTTTTTAACTGGAGCATTGATTGGCACGCCGCTGGCCTTGGGCGGGGCGTTGGCTTATGGACGGCATTTGGAGCGGCATCGGGTGGAAGTGGTGTCGGTGGAGGTTTCGATTGGGTTGGTGAGGCCGGTGACGGTTTGTGTGTTGGGGGATATTCATTTTGATCCGTTATATGAGACGGACTACTTGCGTGACGTTGTGGGGCAGGTGAATTCCTTGGCACCGGATCGGGTTTGGTTTACCGGCGACTTTCTCACGAGGTCGCCTGAGCGGTTGGATGAACTGGCGGAGCCACTGTCGGAGGTGAAGGCGTCGCTTGGAGTGGCCGCTGTTTTGGGGAATCATGACCACTGGGTCGCCCCTGATGACTTGAGTGAGGCCTTGGAGAATGTGGGGATTGAGGTTTTGAGAAATCGGTCCATCGCTTTGCCTGAGTCTCCGGGTTGGTATCTGTCTGGATTGGAAAGTTACTGGGGTGGTGTCCCGAGTTCGGAGAATATTGACGCCACCGCAGCGAATGCGCGGCACATTTTGTTGGCTCATGAGCCGGATCCGTTTCGAGACTTAAGGGACGAGAGAGTGGTGCTTCAGGTTTCGGGTCATACTCATGGCGGGCAGGTGCGCGTGCCTGGTTTTGGTGCGCTTCAGTTGCCGAGTTGGGGACGACGGTATCAGATGGGGTTGTATCGAGAGAATGGGCGCACGCTGTATGTGAATCGTGGGGTGGGGACGGTTGACCATCATTACCGTTTCAATTGTCCTCCGGAGATCACCCATTTGCGGTTGGTTTAGTTGGAAAACATCGGGCGAGACAGGATTACAAAGCAAGATTGATCGTGTAATTGCGGTGAGAGTTGAACGTGAGTAAGATTGGAGATGTCGAATTTGAAGATATCCATTATTTTGGGAATAGAATTATGAATGAAACTGAGCATGAGAGTATTGGGAGCGGGGAACCATCAGCTGACGCTGAGTCATCCGTGAATGGAGACATGGACAAGGACCGTCGCTTTGAATCAGTGGGGGATGCGTTGCGCAAGGGGCAGACTGAGGCTGAAGAGTTGGCGCGAAAAGTGGTGCCGAAGGCAAAGTCGGCCGTGCAATCGGGGGTTTATGATGTGGCTTATGCGGCGGCGTTTGTGGCCGGGTTTGGCGTTACGGTCTTCAAGGAGGTGGTTCCGAAAGCGGCGAAGCAAGGGGTCGGCGATGGCGTGAAGGCGGGAGAGAAAGCGGCGACAGAGTTTGCGGAGGGGGCTACCGGGCCGGACGAAGTTGATTTGCGTCCTGAAGGCGCGTGAGTTGCCATTGGCGGCTGATGACCGGGGGAGAGAAGGCAATTGATCCCGGCGGCGCAATCCGGTAAGTCTTGCGGCGATGTTGCGGCCGCGGAAGAAGTATACGGTATATGACCTTCAGCAATTGAAGGGGCAGCGTTGTTTGACGCATATCCATGTGAAGTTGCCGGAGGAGGCGGCGGCTGCGGAAGAGGCGGGCGTGGATTTGATGAGCTGCAGTTTTGATTCGCCGGAGGCGCAGGCGCGTATGCCGCGATTGGTGGAAGCGGCGCCGAACAGTTTTTTATCGGCGGCGACGCCACATGGGATGGCATCGGCGGAGGAAGCGATTCGGACGGGTTTTCGGGCGCTCGAGTTGGGGGCGAGTTCGGTTTATTGCTCGGGGAGTACGAAGATGGTGGAGGCGATGGCGCGTGAGGGATTGCCGGTGGTGGGGCATTTGGGGATGGTGCCGCGTCATGTGACGTGGACGAATTACCGGGCGATCGGGAAGACGGTGGCGGAGGCGAAGGAGTTGTATCGTCGGATGAAGGAATTGGAGGATGCGGGGGCGTTTGCGGCGGAGTTGGAAGTGGTGCCGCACAACCTTGCGACGTTTTTGTGTTCGGAGACGAAGATGCTTTTGATGTCTCTAGGATCGGGGGACGGGTGTGACACGCAGTTTTTGTTTTCGGACGATATATTGGGGGATTACGACGAGCGGATTCCGCGGCATGCGAAGGCGTATCGGGATTTTGCGGGGGAGTATCGGCGCTTGCAGCGGGAGCGGGTGGCGGCGTTCGGGGAGTATATTGAGGATGTGAAGGCGGGGCGGTTTCCGGGGGAGGGGGATTTGGTGGAGATGGAAGCGGGGGTGTTGGAGGAGGTGGTGAGGGAGGTTGGGGGCTAGCGACTGTATTTTAATTTGAATGGTGATCTCGTGAGCAGACAGGCCGATATGTTAGGTAGTGATATGACTGGGATTCAGGGAGTGGGCGCTTTGTCGGGGCGGAAAATGGTTCGAACTTTCGGGGCGAGGACGGTTTTCTTTGTGGTGCCCGTGTGTGTATCGATCTTGTGGCCTACTTTTGCGTACGCGGACTTGATGAACTCCAGGGCGGCCGTAAGGGATGTTGCGGGGATTACAATCGGGTCACCAGCTCGCAAGTTGGCGAGTAGCAAGTGTCCAATTGTCATTCGCGGCACTGGTAAAGATGTCGTTCCTGAAATACTACTTGTAGTCCGTGATTCGAATTATGATGAAGTCGGGAGATTTCCCCTTCGGGCCGAGATTGGGATGTGGAAGGATTCTAAAGGCGAATCCGTGGTAGATTTCTGGATGCTCCGAGAGTTCGTTCCGTATTCGTTTCTTGAATGTGACGAGCATGTTGTGCCGTTAAGACTGTTTTTTGATCTAGACGGACGATTCATGGACGAGGAATTGTCGACAGATGTTTCTCCGACATCCGAATATCTCGTACGTGAGTGGAAGGTCAGACCTACATTTCTATCTGCTGTGGATGATGCTTCGAAGCAAGAAGGTGAGGACTTGATTGAGGAAAGAATGACGGTGGAACAGAGAGTGCGGAGTTGGGGACTGGAACCACCTGAAGGGACGATATTTTATTCTGGCTTACCTGGATCGAAAATTGTCGTTCGGAGCACTGAAGAGTTTCTTGGGCAGCTGGACGAGAAGATTACGACGTTGAATGACGCGAACTCAGGTGAGGAATAGAGCTTGGGTAGTTACTTAGTGTGGTCTGTTCTAGTGTCGTTTTGCGGATTTGATTTTCCCGCATTCGAGACTTTGGAAGTTGAGCTGACTTTGATTGGCAGGTACTTTTAGGGGCAGCGGCGGGCGAGCAGGGACGCTCGCCCCTACCGGGCACAGGGAATTGAAAGCACTTTAGGGCGTTGGATGGAGATGGTTTGGAGGAAGTGGTGCAATTGCTTGGGGAGTCGTAGCAGCGGATCGCGTCTCGTGCCTTTGGGATCGATTCTAGTCTACTTTGTGGTCGAATTCTTTGCGGAGGAATCCGACAAAGGCGATGAAGACGCCGGTGCTGACGAGGGTGTAGAGGAGCCAGAGGGGCCAGGCTGTTTCTGAGTGGAGGAACGAAGCGATCAGCATGAAGAAGGCGCTCACGACGATGAAGAGTCCGCTGACCAATGCGTTGGCGCTTCCGCCGGCGTTGGGGAAGCGTGCGAGGCAGGCGGCGTATCCGTTGGGCCAGATGGTTGCCATGCAGAAGTAGACGAGACCGGCGGGGATGACCAAAGCGGTGATGTTGAACACTCCTTGCAAGTCGAGGAGGAGCATGGTCACGCTGACCAAGAGCGCGATTCCAGCGGCGGCGGTGATGATGCGAATCACTTTGACATGAGGGCTAATGAAGCGATTGAAGAAGTTCCCTCCCAACCAGAGGGCGCCGAGGATGCCCTGAATATGACCGTAGAAGACCGGGTCCTTGTGGAGGTCGTCTTGAATGTAGAATGGCGCGAGGACTTCGAAACCGAACATCACGGAAATGAGGCATGCCATTCCCAAGGCGGTGGGCAAGTAGACGGGGTCGCGGGCCATTTGGCCGTAGATGGCGAAGGACGGAAGGAATTCTTTGGCGGGCCGGATTTTTCGGGTGTTGGGGAGGACGAAGAGTGAGACCAAGACGACGACCGTGCCCCATCCGGCGAGGACCCAGAAATTGGCGGTCCAGCCGAACCATTCCTGGAGGTAGCCACCGAGGAAGGGGGATAGGATGGGGCCGGTGGCCCAGGCGATCGTCATCCAGTTCGCGGCTTTGATGCGCGCGGCGCCTTCATAGCAATCGGCGACGATGGCGCGTCCTGCGACGGCGGAGCAGGCGCCGAAGAGTCCTTGGACGGCGCGGAGGGCGATGACGGCCCATAGTGGAGGCGCCAACGCGATCCCGATTGATGCGACTACGAAGATGGTGGTGCACAATAGGGTTGTTTTCTTGCGGCCGAAGGTATCGGTGAGGGGACCTGAGATGATTTGGCCGATGCCGTAGAAGGCCATGTAGACGAGGAGGGTGGTTTGAATAGCCAGGTCTGATGCGTGGAAGTAATCCGTCATTGCGGGGAGTGACGGGACGTAGATATCGGTGGCGGCTCCGGCGAGGGGGACCATTACGAGCATCGATATGAAGGCGCGCTTGCGTTGGGAGTCGGTGAGCTGGATGCGCGGGTCGTTAATTTGATTGGGGGTTTGATCTTGTTGATCAAAACGAGGATAGGGGGATTGGTCAATGGGAGGATGGGGGATGAATAGTCTTGGGATATCCGTTTTCCTAGGTTTTTGGTTTGGGAGTTGGACCGATTTTCGAGTGGCGGTTGTTTTTAGTAGTAGCGGCGGGCCCGCCGCGGCGGGTAAACTCTCTGCGGGCCGCTGGCCCCTACCGGTGAGGCAGACGAGGCAAGTTAGCGGAGGGGGTGGTTTTCGTGTCTTGAGTGGGTAAGTTCTTTCAAGGCGGTGCGGTTTACTTTTCCGCTGACGGTCATGGGCATTTCGTGGAGGAAGATTACTTCTTCGGGGGCTTTGTATCCGATGCGTTCGCGGGCGAAGTGGATGAGTTCCTGGACGGTGGGGCGTTCGTGACCTTCCTCGAGGGTGACGTAGGCGCGGACGTTTTCGCCGTGTATGGGGTCGTGGACGCCGACGACGCCGGCCAAGGCGACAGAGTGGTGGTCGCAGAGGGCTTCTTCGACTTCTTGCGGGCAAATGTTAGAGCTATCGTGAACGATAATTTGTTTTTTTCGTCCGCGGAAGTGCATGTATCCGTCGGGGTCGGCGGACATCACGTCGCCGCTGTCGAGCCAGCCGTCGCGGAAGAGTTCTTCGGTGGCCTCGGTGTTCTCCCAGTAGCCGATCGTGCTGGAGCGTGCGTTGATCCATACGCGACCGTCCGTGGCGTGGGGGACCTCGTTGTGATTATCATCGCGCAGGGAGATTTCGAAGCCGGGGATCGCTTGGCCGACGGAGCCGATGCGGATTTCGCCATCGGGAGGATTGAGGGTGATGAGACCGACTTCGGTCATACCGTATCCTTCGTCGATGGGGAAGCCGGCGACGGCGGTGAATTCCTTTTCGAGGACGAGGGAGACTTTATCGCCGCCGGCGCGGCAGACGCGGAGGGAAGAGAAGAGATCGGGTGTGGCATCGTGGTCGCGGACGATGGCGATGAGGGCGGCGGGGAGCATGGCGAGAACGGTGGGTCGTTCTTTTTCGAGAAGGGGGATGACTTCATGGGCATCGAAGGTGCGGGCGACGATGATGGGGGCTCCGGAGGCCATGGAACTGAATCCAAAGAGGAAGGCACCGAGGTGAGACATGGAGGAAGCGGGCAGCGTGATGTCATCGGGAGCGAGTTTGAATGCGGCCACGGTGCTGGCGAACATACAGCCGAAGGTTTCGTTCGTGTGGGTGACACCTTTGGGTTTTCCAGTGCTGCCGGAGGTGAAGAAGATGGCGGCAGGCGCGGAGGGGGCGGGGCGATCGAGATTGGGGAGTGGTTGGTCGGCGATGGCGGTGAGTTCTTCGAATCGTGGGTTGGGGCGATCGTCGGTGGCGCTGTAAGTGATGACGTCGATGGGGAGCTTTGCGACTTGTTTGGAAGCGGCGAGGTCATCATCTCGTTCGGCGTGGGCGAGGAGGGCGGACGCGCCGCTGACTTCGAGGGCGTGATCGATTTCGGTCGCGGTATATCGGTAATTGAGTGGGACGATGATGAGGCCTGCTTTGAAGCAGGCGAGGTAGTGGTCGATGAGGGCGGTTCGGTTTGGCATGAAGGAGGCGATACGGTCGCCGGGTTTGAGACCGAGGGCGAGGTATTGGCCGGCGAGGTGTGAGCTTTTTTCATCCAGTTCACGCCAGGTCCATCGGTCTTCGATGGAGATGAGGGCATCGGCGTCGGGGTGGGCGGCGAGACCGGCTTTGAGGAGGTCTTGCGGGTAGATGGGGTGTTCAATGGGTGGGCCGGAGTAGGGCATGGGAGAATTTTGAATGATGAATGGTGAATGGTGAATGGTGAAAAAAGGCAGTCGAGAAGGGAGGCAGGGAGAGTATTCAGTGATCAGTAACCAGTGTTTAGAGTCGTGGCGAGAATGATACTTGATCGCTAGGAAGCGGGACGGTTGGTCGGAGCCTTAGGGAGCGGACGACTGAGGCCTTGTTCTTTGCTAGACCCTCTTCGCGAAGGCTTCGAAGGTCATGAGCTACGAAGAGCGCGCAGTTGTCCCTCCCGGGTTTTGGGTTTACGGGAAAGCCGTTTAGGAGGCGGATTGTTTTTTGCTGGTTTGGTGTTCGGAGAATTTTTGGAGGACGACGTAGTAGGCGGGGACGAAGAGGACGGCGAGGCAGGTGGAGGCGGCCATGCCGGAGAGGACTGCGATGCCGAGGGATTTACGGGCCATGGCGCCGGCGCCGCTGGCGAGGACCAAGGGGAGGACGCCGAGCATGAAGGTGAAGGAAGTCATCACGATGGGGCGGAAGCGGACGCGGGCGGCTTCGACGGCGGCTTCGGCGAGGTCCATGCCTTCGCGACGGCGATCGCGGGCCATGGCGACGATGAGGATGGCGTTTTTCGCGGAGAGCGAGATGAGGAGAACGAGTCCGATCTGGACGTAGATATTGTTGTAGATCCCGACTGCGAGGAGGACGGAGACCGTGCCGACGAGGGTCATGGGAACAGCGAGGAGGACGGCGAAGGGAGTGATCCAGGATTCGTATTGGCCAGCGAGCATGAAGTAGACGAGGATCATGGCGAGGGCGAAGATGATGTAGGTCGAAGAGCCGACCAGTTGTTCCTGGTAGGACATCTGGGTCCATCGATAGTCCATGCCTTCGGGGAGGGTCTCTTTGGCGATGCCTTCGAGGAGTTCCATCGCTTGGCCGGAACTGTATCCGCGATTCACGATGCCGTTGATGAGGGCGGAGGGGTAGAGGTCGTAGAGTGAGATGATGGCGGGGCCGTCCGATGATTTGATGGAAGCGACCGCCCCGAGGGGCACCATGTTGCCGCTGTTAGAGCGGACGTAATAGTTTTGGAGGGCCTCGGGCGTCATGCGGAAGTCGACATCGGCTTGGGCGAACACGGGGAAGGTGTATCCGTATTTTGTGATGAGGTTGATGTAGCTGGAACCGAGGTAGGTTTGGAGGGTGGCGAAGACGTCGCCGACCGGGACGTCGAGGGATTCGGCTTGGTCGCGATTGATGTCGATGTCGTATTGGGGAACCTCGGAGCGGAAAGTGGAGAAGGCGAGGCGGATCATGTCGTTCTCCATTGCTTGGTCGACGATGCTGTCGGTGTAGTTTTGGAGATTTGCGAAGTCGAGATTGCTGTCGATGTTTTGGATTTCCATTTGGAAGCCACCGGAAAGGCCGAGTCCGAGGATGGGGGGTGGGACGAGGACGCGGCAGTTTGCTTCCTGAACGGTGCTCAGGTTTTTCGTGAGCGTGTCGTACATGTTTTCGATGTCCTCTTTCTTCCCTCGTTCATCCCAGGGATCGAGGACCACGTAAATGATGGCGGCGTTGGCGAGCGTGGCGTTATTGTCGATCGCGGAAATGCCGCCAATGGATTGGGTGCTGGCGACGCCGGGCGTATTGCGCACGATTTTCGAGACATTCTCGGTGACGGCGCGGGTACGGTCGAGGGAGGCGCCGTCGGGGAGTTGGATAATGACGGTTACGTAGCCTTGGTCTTCGGTGGGGATAAAGCCGGTCGGCACTTTTGTGAGGCCCCAGCCGGCGCCGACGATGATGAGGAGGCCGATGATCATCATGACACCGGAGCGATTGACCATGTGTTTGATGATGCCGATGTACCAGTTTTCGACCGGGTTGTAGACCGCATTGAAAGCGCGGAAGAACGCGTTTTTCTTTTTATCCGGTTTGGGGGGTCGGAGCCAGAGGGCGCATTGGGTGGGTTTCAGGGTGACGGCATTGATGGCGGAGATGATCGCGGTAGCGGCGATGACCAAGGCGAACTGGCGATACATTTGGCCGGTGATGCCCGGGAGGAAGGCGGCGGGCAGGAACACTGACATGAGGACGAGGGTCACCCCGATAATGGGACCGAAGAGGTCTTTCATCGCTAGGATGGCCGCTTCGCGTGGCGTTTTATTGCGGTCCATGTGTTGGGTGGCGCCTTCCACGACCACGATCGCGTCGTCGACCACGATACCGATGGCGAGCACAATGGCGAAGAGCGTGAGGAGATTGATGGTGAAACCGAGGGCGGCCATGGCGGCGAAGGCGCCGACGATCGTGACGGGGACCGTGGTGGCGGGGACGAGGGAGGCGCGCCAGTCTTGGAGGAAGACCACGATGACGATGAGGACGAGGGCGCCGGCCTGAAAGAGCGTGACCCAGACCTCTTTGATGGATTCCTTTTCGAAGATCGTCGTGTTGAAGGGGATTTCGTATTTCACGCCTTCGGGGAATCGTTCGGCGAGGCGTTCCATTGTTTTGGTGACGGCCTTGGCGGTATCGAGGGCGTTGGCATCGGGGAGTTGGAAGATCGCGATGCCGGCGGCGGGTTGTCCGTTGGTGGTGAAGAAGCGTGAGTAGGAATCGGAGCCGAGTTCGATGCGTGCGATATCGCTGAGGCGGGTGAGTTCGCCGCCGGATTCGTTTTTTGATTTCACGATAATGTCTTCGAACTGGGACACCTCGTTGAGGGCGCCGTAGACGTTGACCGTGTATTGGAAGTCTTGGCCGTTGGCGGAGGGTGGGGCGCCGATTTGGCCGGCGGCGACCTCGGAGTTTTGCGCGTTGATAGTGGACATCACGTCCTGGGGGGTGAGGGAGCGCTGGAGCATCTGTTCGGGATCGAGCCAGATGCGCATGGAGTAGTTGCCGGCGCCGAAGATGATGACGTCGCCGACACCGGGGATGCGCTGGAGTTCTTCGCTGAGTTGGAGGGTGGCGTAGTTGGAGAGGAAGAGAGCGTCGTATTTTTCGTCGGGTGAAATGAGGGAGATGATTTGAAGGAAGGAAGTGGATTTCTTTTTGGTGATCACGCCTTGTTGTTGGACGGGCGTAGGGAGTTTCGCGAGGGCGGCGGAGACGCGGTTCTGGACGAGGACCTGGGCGAAATCGAGGTCGGTGCCGACTTCAAAGGTGATCGTGAGCGTGTAGGTGCCGTCGTTTGCAGAGGTCGACTGCATGTAGAGCATTTTTTCGACGCCATTGACCTGTTGTTCGATGGGCAGGGCGACGGTTTTCATGAGCGTTGTCGCGCTGGCGCCGGGGTATCGGGCGGTGACTTGGACGGTCGGGGGTGTGATCTCCGGATACTCGGCGATGGGCAGCTGGAAGATAGCGATGCCGCCGAGGAGGAGCATGAGGAGCGCGATGACGTTTGAGAGGACGGGGCGCTCGATGAAGAACTGAGAAAACATGGGGGACGCCTGATGGCGAATTAGGAATTAGGAATTAGGAATTAGGAATTAGGAATTAGGAATTGGGACTGGGAGGGGCGAGGAGGGGGCTTAGTATTTTAAATAGAGTTGTCCGAATTCAGTTGGCGGGGATCAGCGGAAAATTTTTGTTAGGGTACTAAGTGGCGTGGCGTGGCTTGAGGTTTGGGGAGGCGGTCGAGCGGGGACGCTCGCCCCTACCGGGGTCCGAGAAGGGGATCATTGTTTGGTGGAGGTGGCATTGTTGGAAGTGGAAGCGGAAGGGGCTTGTGGGCTAACGGGGCGGCCGAGGCGGGCGTTGATGATGCCGTTGGTGATGACGCGGTCGGAAGACTCGAGGCCGGACGTGATGCCGCGGTCGCCGTTTTTGGTGAAGGGGCCGGGGGTGACGTTTTTTCGGACGACGGTGTTTTGATCGTTGACCGTGAGGACGAAGGGGCCGGCTTGATCGTTGGACACGGCGTCATTGGGGACGACGAGCATGTCTTTGGGCTCACCCATGGGGATGCGGACGCGGGCGAACAGGCCGGGGAAGAAGAGTTTCTCATCGTTTTCGAAGACGGCGCGGAGTTGGATTGTGCCGGTATCGGTGTCGACGTCGTTGGCGGTGAAATCGAGTTTTCCTTCGTGGGGATAGCCGTTTTCCTGTGAGAGGCCCACGAAGACGGGGACGTTTTCGAGGGCGGCCTTTGGGTCTTCGTTATTCGGGTTGAGTTTCTCGCGGATCTCGAGGGCTTGTCGTTCGTTGACGGTGAAGTAGGCGTAGATGGGAACGAGTTGTTCGAGGGTGGCGAGCTTGGTGGCTTCGCCGGCGCCGACAAGGTTGCCGGGATCGACGAGGTGTTTGCCGATGCGTCCGGCGAAGGGAGCGGTGACCTTGGTGTATCCGAGATTGATGCTGGAGAGGGCGACTTCGGCTTGGGCTTGGTCGCGTTGGCTTTGCCATTTTTGGACTTCGGCGACGGAAGTGGCGTTCTGTTTGACCATGTTTTCCTGCCGTTCGTATTCGGCTTGGGCGTTGTCGAGTTGGGCTTGGTTGAGTTTGAGTTGTTCGACGTATTGATCCTGTTCGATTGTGAAGAGCAACTGGCCTTTATCGACGAAGGCGCCGTCGGTGAAGTCGACGGTTTCGAGGTAACCGGGGACGCGGGCGACGAGGTCGACGGAATTGTAGGCCTGGAAAGTGCCGGTGAAGTCGATGTAATCCTGGACCGGTTCGGTGGCGGGATTGGCGACGGTTACCGTGGGGGGCGCTTGCGTCGTGGATTTGGGTTTGTCGCAGGCGGCGAGGAGGGCGGCCAGTGTCAGAGTCAGGGGGAAGGCGGCGCTGGTGCGTTTAGGGTTGGGTTGAGTCATCGTCGTCGGTCCGGTTTTTCTTTGGCGTGTCGGCGGGAATTTCGTTCTCCGGTTCCAGCAAGTTTCCCCAATTGGTTCGTTCGGCCATTTCGTTGCGGACGGATTCGGAGAGGACGGGTTGGCCTTCGCGGATTTGCCAGCCGCCGCCGAGGGCGCGGTAGAGGGCGACGGCGGCTAGGGCGGTGTTGCCCTGGGCGTTTGCGAGATTGTCGTCGATGCGGAGGGCGGCTTGCTGAGCGGTGAGGACGGTGGTGTAGGAAGCGGCGCCGGCTTTGTATTGGACCACGGCGAGTTCGGTGGATTTGTTGGCGGATTCGGTGGCGTTGTTGAGGAGGGTGGCGGTTTCTTTGCCGAAGCGGAATGAGGTGAGTCCGTTTTCAACCTCCTGTTGCGCAGTGAGGACGATGTTCTGATAATTCAGGACTGAGCCTTGGAAGGCGGCGTCCTGGATTCGGACCTCATTGACGAGGCGGCCGTAGTTGAAAATGGGGAAGAGGAAAGACGCGTTGGCGCGGGCGATGCGGTTGTTCCAGTTGAAGACATTGTCGAGGGAGGAATTGCCGATGTCGCTGGAGGAGAAACCGAAGGCTCCTTTGAGGGAGAAGGAGGGGTAGAGATTTGCTTTGGCGACGCCGATGTTGGCGGATTGGGCGGCGGCGGCGAGACCGGCTTCGCGGACATCGGGGCGGCGCCGGAGCAGATCGTGTGGGATGCCGGCGGCAATGCTTGAGGGTGGATGGGGAATGCCGCGGGAGTTGCCGAGGTAGGGATCGATTTCATCGGGGGTGATGCCGAGAAGGATGGCGAGCCCGTTTTTGGCCTGGCGGAGGCCGGATTTGAGCCCAGGGACGGCGGATTGTGTTTCGGCGAGGTTCGTTTTGGCCTGTTCGACGTCGAGGTCGGAGGTTTCGCCGTTCTCGAAGCGGATTTGGGCGATATTGAGGGTTTCTTCCTGACTGGCGACGTTCTCTTGGTTGACGATGAGGCGTTGTTCGAGGGTGCGAACGTTGATGTAGGCATTGGCGACGTCGGCGAGGAGAGTGACGAGGGCATTGTCGTAAGCGGCGATGGAGGAGTAGAACGTGGCCTGGCTGGATTCGATCCCGCGGCGGTATTTGCCCCAGAAATCGATTTCCCAGGAAGCTGAGAACAGGTAATTGGCGGAGGCGAAATCAGAGCCGAGGCCGGGCAGGAATTCGCGGAGAGGCAGACCGTCGATGGTGCCGGAGGGGTTGCGGATGTGGAAGTAGTCGACGCCGCCGGCGAGAGCTTGGTCTTGGGGGAAGAGTTTGCCGATGGACTGGTTGAGGGCGGCCCGTGCTTGGAGGATGCTGGTGCCGGCGGCTTGGAGGGAGAGATTGTCGGCGTATGCTTTGGCGATGAGTTTATTAAGGGTGGGATCGTTGAAAGACTCCCACCAGGCGACCTCGGGGGTGGCGGCGGCGGTGGATTTGGCGGAGGGTTGGTGTTGGCGCCAATTGGCTTGGAGGGTGACGTTTGGGGATTTGAAATTGGGGCCGACTTTGCAGGCGGCGGTGAAGAAGAGAGCGAAGGGCAGGCAAGCAAGAGTGAGGGCGAGGGGGAATCGCGCGGGGCGGGTGGTGATGATTTGAGAGGAGGACTGCACCGGATTTAGTGAGCAAAATGGGGAGGAAAACGTCAATGGGAAAGGGGGCGGGCGAGTGGGTGGGGCGCTTGCGGGATGGAAATCGTTGAAAATCGTTTGGTGGGAGATTGGGAGAGGGTAGTTGGTGTGTTATGTTTGGCCGCGCGACGCTTCCGAGTGGGCAATCACCTGGAGAGGTGGAGCATTGAATCGAGTGGTTTTGACCGCAGGAGCAGAGACTCGGCGGCATGAGAGAGAGGGGTTCGATGGCGTTTTGGGGCGGCGCGTGCAATCGCGCGGGCGGGCTAAGCGCCTGTACATCAGGAGTCCACCGAGTGGAGTCATCAACCAAAGACCAAGGAGACGGAGTCATGATTAAGAAAGCAGAGTTTGGAGCGGTGAAAGCGGCCATGTTGGGCGTTGCCTATGCACGCAGCCCCATATCGCTGCGGGATCTGCCTGAGGCCGTGAGTCGTGCGGTCCGGAACTATTTTCCGGGAGCGAGAGTGCTTTCGGTGATGGTGGATGAGGAAGAGGTGAACACCAAATATGATGTCAAAGTTGCTTACAGAGACTTGGACATGGAATTGGGTGTGACTTCAGAAGGTCGTCTCCTGGCGGTTGACGTTTGAGG
>JBCDBW010000018.1:0-50114 GCA_039182965.1 Verrucomicrobiota bacterium | reverse complement strand
GTCTCGGCTCGACGAAAAGGATATCCAAGGGGCCATTAATGCCGCAAATCAAGCCTACCGACTGTCGCCAGAGGAACCTGAAGTCATACGGTCACTCGCAAAGTTGTACCGCATGGGCGGGGGCGGAGCCAAAGAAGCCCTGTATCTCCTCAACAAACTCGTGGGAATGAATGTCGCCACGACGGAAGACAGACGAGACCTGGTGCAAACCCTGGCAGCCCTCGGCGAATTGAGAAAAGCCCAAGCTCTCGCACAAGAACTATCGCTTGAGGATCCAAACGATCCCGAGACCATCGCCCTCAGAGCCCGACTTCTCATAGCAGAGGGCGATATCGCCAAAGGATTGAATCTGCTCCGACGTGCACAGCAAATCAAACCCACCAGCGAAAGCGATCGGCTCCTGCTCGCTCAGCTGTTTATCAAATACGGTTCCTTCGAAGAGAAAGCTCAGGCCTGGATGATGTTAAAGGAGGTGGCCAAAGTCGACAACCCCACTGGGACAAAGGCCCTCGAATTACTTCGGCGAAATTTCTCCGAAGAGACCGAACTTCTCCCCCTCCTCCTGATCCCTCCCTCGCAGGAGTCGAGCCCGCAATTGGCATACGTTACCGATCTCAAGCGCCGCATCCTCCTGAACCCCTCCGCAAAAGAAGAGCTCCTCGACGAGGCTTGGAAGGAATTTGATGCCATGGGAAAGCGCTCGATTTCCCAGATCAACGCTCTGACCCGATGGCTCTATCGCCAGGGCGATGCACAACTGATCATCGACCACCTCGACTGGCAAATAGCAAAGGACGACGCCAACCTCACCGCCGTTTATCTTAGCTCCCTCGGCACTCTCGACTCATGGAACCGCGTGAAGGAAATCCTCGAGGATGACGAGGTGCCCGTGCCCGATGTCCATCGGGCTACCTACCTCGCCTACTGTGCGGAAAAACTCGACCTTGGCTATCCCCTAATGAGGATGCACCTCCAAGACGCGCTCAAAGCCATTCGCGAGAATAAAGCATATCAGGAGGCTCTCAGTGTCGGCGTCTACGCTCAATATTACTTCTTCAACGATATTGCGCGCCAAGCTTTCCGATACGCCACGAACTCCGGTGTGACCGGCCAAGCCGCCTTTGAGCGACTCCTCGCCATGAGCGATACCGCCTCAGATGCCAAAGCCTTGAGAGGTATCACGGGCGAGTTTCTGCGGGGCTTTCCAAACCGTCCGGGCCTCAGAGAACGCTTCCTCTATCTTAAACTCCTTACCGGCATGGAAGTCGAACTTGCACACTACGAGATGCAGCGACTCCTGCCGCACGCCTCCTCTCACGATACCGCGGCCATCGTTCTGGCCCTCGCTCACTACCGCATGGGCGACATCGAGGGGGCGAGACAGCTCTGCGAATCAGCCGAACTTTCCAATCTTTCTTCCGGCCATAAGGCCGTATATGCTGGCGTCATGTCCCGGTCAAATCGAGTCGAGTTGGCCAGGAATATCTCGAGAGAAATCCCGATTAGCCTTCTCTTGGATGAGGAGCGGAAACTGATAAAAGACCTCGTGTCACCACCCAAAGTAACGTCGACACCCTAACGGCCAAACTTAACCACTGCCCCTGAAACAAGAGCTGCTCGATACGGTCTGCATTCCCAATTCACCTGTGCTACCAAGACTCCCGGCCAGCGATACCACTTCAGACCTCCCGAAATAGCCGCTCGAACAGCCCTCCTCTTGCAAGCCAATCCGCAAATGGCCACTGTCGAACCCGAACCAAATCAAGATCATCCTGGGATTGTCCGCCTCGTCTCCATCGCGGCCATCCTCCTCAGCCTCGTGGTAGCGTTTGGAGCCTGGCAGGGACGCCCGCTCTACCACTGGCTCCAAGATCGTCGCGCCAGTGAATACATGCCGAGAATTGATAAAGCCCTTGCTTCTCAAGACTATGACGAAGCGAACGTTCTCCTCCAATCCGCCTATGAACTATCCCCCAACAACCCCGATGTGCTCAGAGTTGCGGCAAAACTGGCACTCGCCTCTAAATCTCAGGAGGTGTTTTCCTTCCTCGATCGACTTGAGGAATTGCAGTTTTCCAACTTGGATGACCGGATACTTCGCTGCGAAGCATACCTTCGCCTAGACTATCTCGAGCGTGCCAAACTTGCCGTTGAAGAACTGTCCGCCCAAGACCCACAAAACCATGCCGTTCTAAGCCTTGCTGTCGATGTCCACCTAGCGAACCACGACCATCACTCCGCGAAACACGCTCTCATCACCCTCCTGAAATTTCACAGCCACGACCTGCAAAGAAAACTGCAGCTGGCCAAACTACTCATCGAAGAAGGCTCCTCTGGCGACAAAAAGACGGGGACAGAATACCTCTGGGAACTCGCGCGCGGCGACTCACCAGTCGCCATTTTGGCAATTGATCACTTCTGCAACGACGAAGAGCTCTCGAAGCCTTTGCAAAAGGCGCTCGTCGAACTAATTGACCAACACCCCCGCAGCGAGGAAAGGCATCGCGTCCATTCGATGAAAGTGCTCAGCCAACTATATCCGCATCAGAAAAGCGAGATCATCACCGAAGCTCTTCAACGCAGCCAAAATCAATCACCCCACGATGCTGCCGTTCTCTTTCGCTGGCTCAGCGAAGAAAAGGAATACAAACTGATTCTCGAACAACTCCCACTCACTCGGGCTCGCCAAAGCAGCCTCCTGATGCCCATCTATTTGGATGCTCTTGGTCAAGAAGACCGATGGCGCGAAGCCAAGAGCCTGCTCGAAGATCCCAGCACCCCGCTAAGCGATCCACGTCGCCTCACATTCGCCGCCTTCTGCGCGAATAAACTCGGCGAAAAACCGATTGAAGTCGACCTGATCCTCCACCGTGCGCTCCGCGCCGCAAAACAGTCTTCCAATCATAAGGAGGCATTCAATGCCGGGATGCTGGCCGAAGAGTTGAAGCTGTACGAGACGGCCTCGCTCGCCTACGATCTTGCGAAGCAGGACATCCGAATCGCTGATCAGGCATTCCATGGGCTAATAAGAATTACCGATCACTCTGGTGATACGCTGCAGATTCGTGATATAACGAAAAGGTTCGCCCAGCGCTTCCCCCGCCGTAATGACCTCTTCGAACGTTACCTCTACCTCAACTTGCTATCCGGAATCGAAATCGAAGCGACCCTCGACCAAGCACTCAGATTAATCGATGAAGAACCTTCAAGGACCGCGCCGCGGATTATCGCAGCTCTTGGTTACCTGCGCCTCAAAGATCTCGAATCCGCAAAAATCGTATGCGCTCCGTGCAATGTCGAAACTCTCGAACCAGCGCAAAAAGTAGTCTACGCCGCGATTGCCGCACAATCTGGGCAGCCGTCACTGGCGCAAGAACTTCTCAAGAATCTCGACATCTCTACCCTCCTCAACGAAGAGAAAATCCTGCTCGAACTCGCGGACCCTCCGGAAAATAACAATCCTGCCTTGTCGGTCTCAAACCGTTCCACCGCCCTCTAAAAGCCCTAGTGCGTCGAAACCGAGCTGATCGTCCGACCGGAAAATGTCCATGTATCCGGCCCATATCGGGCGACGGCCTTTTTCACCAAAGCCTCACCTCGATGCTCGCCGCTTAACACCGCAAAAACCGTTGCTCCCGATCCGCTCATCAACACGGCCTGAGCCTCCGCCTGAGCCATGAGCCATCTTTTTATCTCCGCCAACAGCAAATACTTTTCGAAGACCGGCCGCTCAAGATCATTCCTCATTTCGCCCCAATAGCAAATCTGCGGCGCATAACAAACCCCGGGCAACTCTTTGGACTCCGCCCACCGCTCATACGCCCATCCGGCAGCGATCCCAAAATTCGGCTTCACCAAAACAATCGGAAGTTCCCAGTGAAAATCAATCGCTTCTACAATCTCCCCGCGTCCTCGACAGTCACATACCGATTGATAAACAAAGAATGGGACGTCGCTGCCAACCTCTGCCCCGATCTCTGCCAACTCCGCCTGCCCAAAGGGATTCTCATGAAGACGATTCAGCCCAACTAAAGTCGACGCGGCATCACTACTTCCTCCACCCAATCCAGCACTGCTCGGAATCCGCTTGGTTAAAGTCAATCGTACATTCACGTCCCGGCCGAATCGCCGCTCAAAGGCCCGCACCGCCTGAAGAACAAGGTTCTCCTCCCCAAGAGGCACCTCGGTGTCACTCGCCTCCACCTCCAACACCGCTCCACCCTCGTTTTCACCTACAAGCGTCAAGTCGTCCGCAAGAGACAAAGGACAAATTCGCGTAACGATATCATGGAACCCGTCGTCCCTTTGCCCAACAACTTCGAGCATCAGATTGATTTTAGCTGGTGCCTTCAGTCTCACCCCCTTCTCTTCCGCTCTCTCTTTCATAGCCCGCTACTAAATCAAATGGCGCGACGACCCACCACAATCGCTCTCAGTCATCGTCAATCACGCGAACGCTTGCTCAACTCGTCGTCCGAGAAGCGCCAACATGCGCCCCGTTTTTCCCTTCTCCATTCGATATGAATAATACCGCTCCAGATCACAAGCCGTCGAAACCCCGTTGTCAAAGACTTCTTCAGGCAAGACCCCCATTGCCAGACACTGCCGACGAATTTCAGCCGCAAAATCAACCTCAAAATGCGGCGGCCGAATACATGGGCTCAATTGCACCCGAACATCCTCACCTCTCGTGCCATATCGATCCGCCATGACTTCGAGCGTCCTCGAAACGATCCCTAACTCAGTTCCTTTTCGCCCGGAGTGGGCCAGCCCAACAACGCCGCAGCGACGATCTACAAAGTACACCGCCGCACAATCCGCCACATAGACCCCCAACAATACATCCTGCCTCGCCGTAACCAAACCATCGATCCCCGCGATGCCTTTGACAGGCTCAACCGTCGGCCCAATATCGGCAACCTCGTTTCCATGGACCTGCTCGCCCGTAATTAACTGATCCCATTCAAAACCCAAACCCAAGACCATTTGGCGAAAAGACGCCTCCAAATAAGCTAACACGCCGACACGATCCAGACCTCCCGGCACGGCTCGATCACGAAGCGAAAATCCATGAACAACGCCATCCAATTCCCGTAGCCCCTCAAAGTCTTCAGATCGCTCTGCCCGCACGCGGCAATCCTAGTCCAATCGCCTTTCCGATAAACAAAAAAATGTGCCCCGCTGCTGCGAGGCACACCCTTTAATGAACCGGTTTGCGGCTTCCATCACCAGACCCTCGTGACGGAAAGCACCATTCTGACTACGTAGTCTATCCGTTCAAACGTCCCGCAAGGCGACCGTAGTTCTCAACAATCTCGCCAGGACCCCCTGCATCCAATTCCGCCATCACATCCACTAAATCCTCAACAATGTCGTCGCGCATCTTGTCTACCAGCTCAATGCCTTTACGCGTGATTTGAACCATCACTTTGCGTCGGTCATCAGCCGCATGAAGCCGCTGGACATATCCCAGCTTTTCAAGCCGGTCCACTAATCCAGTGGCTGCGGCCGTTGAGTGCCCCATCTTGTTGGCAATGTCAGTCATGGTGAGATAGTCCTCATTCGCTAAATATCCCAGAAGGAAAAACTGAGCATAGGAAACGTGGCCCTTGTTGAGTTCCTTGGAAAGATTCAGCAGAAAGGACCGCTGCGTAAACATGATGAAATCCGCCAGCTTATGGGCCTCTTTCTTCACCGAGTCTGTTTTTTCATTTACCACCTGCATGGGGTCAAATCCTCTAATTGGTTTAAGTTTCTGAAAATTATACTAGCTGTTAAAAGTATAAACGATTGACCTTATGGCCCGCAAGCATTTTTTTTGATTTTTCATAATTTCTGTAACTTAAACCTCTTGGCTGGGGCCATTTTCTAAAACCTTACTATCTATCCAACTCAATTATCAACTAATTATTCAAAATTGCTAATCATTTTTTAGAAAAAATCACGCTGACTTGCCTGCTGATTCCTTCCCCGTTCTCAATGAGGCCACCCACTTCTCCAGCCTAAACCGGAAACACATCAACTTCTTCCCCGGTCTCCACTTCTTCTCCCGGCCCCACCCGAACCATGCCGTTAACCAAAGCCAAGCTGCCAATAGCATGGGACTGCTGAATTCCAAGCGCGCGAAAATAGCTTCCTTTCTGACTCATTTGCCCGGTCAGGTAGTGGGGACGCGTCCCTCGATTCCGATAGGTGCCATCGAGACGACAGACACAGGCCCCCGGCAGCCAACTGTCTTGCGCCGCTCCCATCCACTTCCGAATCGCAGGCGCGACAAACAAATGAAAGGTGACGAAAGCCGAAACAGGATTCCCTGGTAGCCCGAAAACCGAGGCTTTGCCGCGCCTCGCATACAAAAAGGGCTTCCCCGGCCGCACATTCACTCGCCAAAGAATGGTTTTCGCGCCCGCCCCATCCAGCGCTGCCTTCACCAAATCACGATCCCCCACCGAAACCCCTCCGGCAAGAATCACCATGTCCGCAACCGACAATGCCCCCTCAACTAGATCGCGAACCGCCCCTGGCTCATCATTCGCATGAGTCGCTTCCACGGCGTTAATTCCGAGCCCTTTGACAAGGCCCTCCAGCATCTTAGCATTGCTGTTGTATATCTCCCCGGGCCGTAGCTCCTCCTCCGACGAAACGTCAACAAGCTCATCTCCCGTCGTCAGAATCCGAACGGCGGGAGCAACGCCCACGCGCACCTGATCCAGTCCTTGCGATGCCAGTGCGCCAATCATTGCCGCACTGATGAAACTGCCCATGGGCGCAAGCACTTGGCCAGCACAATGATCCTCTCCTTGAAAGCGAATGAATTCCCCTTCGCGGCATGATTCTCGAATGCGAATCCGATTGGAATCCAGTTGTTCCACGTCTTCCTGCATCACGACAGCCGAAGCCCCGAGCGGAATCGGAGCACCTGTAAAAACCCTTACCGCGCACTTTGGACCACATTCAACCTCTAGATCCCGCCCCGCCGCTTGTCGGCCCGCGACTATCAATTCAGCTCCCGAAAAAGCATCGTCATGACGCACCGCATAACCATCCATCGCCGACTGATCAAAGTCGGGAGATGCCCGGTGTGCCCGAAACTCAGAACCTAAATACCTCCCAAGGGCCGTCCCTAGCGGAAGGACCTCTAGACCTCCCCCACTGATTTCACGAAAGATCGCGTCTCGTGCTTGATCCACACTCAACATCACGCATCAAGGCGATTCATCCGTTGCATCGCTACTCTGAATCAAAAGGTTTACCCGGTCACCCACTTGGGGGCTCCCCGATCGAATATCCGCCACCAAAAAAGCTCGCTTGCGCTCAGGGCTCAGAACCAGCGATGCCGTCGGCTCCGGACCATCACCTACACTCTCCAACTGGCTCCCCTCAGGCAGTTCTAAACCTCGCAAGGCCCGGATAAGGACGAATTCGCCGCTCGGGTTAAGAAACGTAATCTCCCCAAGTGGATACCGACGCACTTCCGAAACAATCTGTCCCTGCTCTGGAGAATGACCCGCCTCGCCCCCTTGCTTACCTTTTAATATCCCACAACCGGGCACGATCAGGGCCAGACCCAATCCAATCACCATCTCCCGCTGCAGACCAATCCAACTCATCACCGCCAATGAAATCCTTCGTCCCGCCCCTGTCACGCCCATTCTCTCGCAACCTTTGTTTGACTCGACGTCCGCCGTTGACGTCCCTTCCATTCTTTGTTTACTTAACCCTCCGCGCATCACCTGACCCGGTGCGTGTCGCAGTATCCCAAAACAAGTTTTGGTGAGGTGGCTGAGTGGTCGAAAGCACATCTTTGCTAAAGATGCGTACTGGAAACAGTACCGTGGGTTCGAATCCCACCCTCACCGTATCGCTTTCTTGTCCCACAACAAATCCCGAGCGAAGGCATGCACAAAACCTTCAAGTCATTTCATGGACTAAGTCGATTCCCCGCAGGAAAGAGCACAATGGACTTCCCCTGCCAGACCGCCTTCGCATCGAACACATCACTCTTGCCAAGCTAAGAACCAATCGGCTACAGCACAAAAGTCCTGCCCCCCTATTTGCGCCGGGCACACTCCTCCGCTACGCTGTGGGCACAGTGTTCCTTCATACCCTCAGTATCGTCGCCGTCGTCTCTCTCCTCGCAATCACTGTTCCAACAACGGTCACTCTGGCGCAGCCAACACCCCCGAACGAAGAAACCGCTTCTCCCAAGACGACCCACTTTTCGATCGCAGAAGCTCTAATGCCTCTCTCACCGGAGGTAGAGGGCATTCTCCTGAACGTCTTCTCCGGTTCCCTCGAGAACAACGAACTCACTCTCTACATCGGCTTCCGCAATCAAGGAACCTCCGTCCGAAAGAGCTTCGGAATTCTTACTCGCACTGACTGCTCATTGTATCAAGGCGATCGCCTCACACCCCAGTATGCCAACCAATTGTCCGCAAACTTGTCCCTCATGATGCCAGAGGCCGGCATCCTCCCTGGCTTGACGAACTCGGGGATGATCCGTTTTTCCCTCCAAAATTCCCAAGGCCCGTTCCGACTCCGCATCGCGGGTTTCGAACCTGTCACCTTCGATCCCGCGAACGCAAAACGACTCAACCCCGCAACCGCCAGTCCACAAACCATTCCAAACCATCAAAACCTGATCCTCACCAATGCTCAACAATCCCTCGCTGTGATTCGTCTCCACGTAGACAACGTCGCGGTGTCTTCGAATGGTGAAGTACGCGCCGATGTTGCATTCGAAAACTCTTCCCACCGCGACCTGACCTTCTCCACCGAACTCTCCGGAAAACAGCTCTACCTTCTCGACAGCCACCAGACACTGCACGTCCCTGTCGAAGTATCGGAGTCGCTCTCAGAATCCATTGGTCCATCCAATGGCATTTGGTCCGCAAGTAGAATGACCGAAGGCTGGGTCCGCTACAAGATCGAGAACCCTCACGCACTCAACTCATTTGCCCTTTCCTTTCCAGAATACAATTCGCTCGTTGCCACCTTCAATGAGGAATCCAAAAGCTACGATCTTCGCATCGAAAGTCGCCCCGGTCATGGCTCAGGCGCCGCCGCTAGTCCCCTTGTCGCAGCCTCTGAAATGTATCGTGAGCTCATCATCTTCTTCAATGCCCTGAACACGCGGCTAAATGATCGTCAATACGAGGCGTTTCTTTCCCCTTTCTCGGCAACTACGGGAGCCAGGCAATCAATGTCCGACTTCCTCGTTCTTCTGGGTAAAGTCCCCGTTCACAGCGCGCGTTTTTTCGTCCCGAATGAACAAGACATCAATCCAGACGCCCGAGGTCATCTCAAAGAGATCGTGGTCTACCTACAATACCAAATCGCCGATATCGCACGACCGATTATTGCCAAGTTCCGCTGTAATCTCGTCCTCGATCAAGAGACGAATGCCTGGTCCATCACTCGGTTCCTCCCCGAACGCCTCCTTCCTTTCTGGATTCTTGGCTACAATGGAGTCAAAAATACCGACCACTTCCTCCTTTTCTATCGACCCGATTCCGCATCCGACGACAAGATCGGCAAGGCGGCACGACAAGTGGAAAAGGCCTACCAAACGCTCTCCAAAATCAAGAGCCTCTCTCTCGAACAGCGATACCCAGCTTTCTTCATCGATCGCCAGGATGATTTCGCAAATATTACCGGACGCAACCCTTCGCGGGTGACAGGAGCCGTCGCTGCCGTAACGGAGATTCGAGATGACCGGTTCGTCGTCACCAGCGGCGGTCTCTATATCAACGACTTCAGTTTTCTCAGCCCAAGTAATACATGGGGCACCAGCGAGCGCGAAGACACGATCACACATGAACTCGTCCACCTTGCGCTTTCAGACTTCACCCGACCCTTCATGCCGCTTTGGATCGTTGAAGGCACAGCCGTTCATTTTGCCAAACAGAATGATTCCTTCACTCGCCAAGCGCTCAAAGATTCCGGCACTCTCGACACACTCAACCTATCACAACTCTGCCGCGCCGTTTCTACCAATCCCGAAGTGATCAAGACTCTCGGCGGAGAAAGGATCTACTACCAGTTCAGCGGCGAAACCGTTTCATACCTCATCCGGACCTACGGCGAAGAGAGATTCTTAAACTTCTACCGCGCCTTCGCCGATTACACCCCGTCACAACTCCGGAAAATCAGCCACAAGCAACTGATGCAGGAAGAGCACGCCCCGCTTAAATTTCCCTTGCTCGGTCACCATATCACGCAACACCTCGTCCGGATACACTTCGGCTTGGAACTTGAGACCATCGACCGCGAGGTAAAGGCACATCTTTACCGCAAAACCCTTTGACTGAAATTCGCTCTCCGCCGGCTCAGTCCTCGGCAACCGCTCCCAAAGCGGCCTCTGCTTCATCTCCTCGCAGTCCTCTTCCGCCACCCTTACCTCGCTGTTTTGCCCTTCTTTCATCTCCACCGCTCCGACCGATCTCAAATAGGTCCTTCACATCCTTCAGACGTAAGTTGCGCGCAAAACCCTCTTCGGCCAAGACACCTGCCGTTAATTCGGTCTTCTGCGTCTGCAATACCCGTATCTTTTCCTCTACACTTCCACGCATGAGTAGACGATAGGCAATCACATTGTTGCGCTGCCCGATTCGGTGCGTCCGATCAATCGCCTGCGCTTCCACCGCAGGGTTCCACCAAGGATCATAAAGCACCACATACGACGAAGCCGTTAAATTTAGCCCGCTACCACCCGCTTTCAGCGATAAAAGGAAAACCGACGCATCCTTCCGGCGCTGAAATTCCTCGATGACTTCCTGACGATTCTTGGTTTGTCCCGTCAGATAATTGAAGGGGCGCTTGTCTTCCTCAAGCTTCTCTCTGATGATGTCTAACATGGTCACGAATTGGCTGAACACCAAAACCTTATGACCTTCCTCTCTCAGCTGATCCAAAAGGTAAAACAAAGCGGTCATCTTCGCGCTTTCTTCCTCAAGGTATTTCGGATCGATCAATCCCGGATGACAGCAGATCTGCCTCAACCGCATTAGCCCCTGCAACACGACAAAACGCTCCTTGTTGAACGCTTGCTCAGAACGATATCCCAAGAGCATCTTCTGAATCCGCTCAAGCTCACCTTGATAAAGCTCTTCCTGCACCCCTTCCATCTTGCACAAGACGTCTTCTTCAGTCTTGGGCGGCAAATCAACCGCAACCTGACTCTTCGCCCTCCGCAACAAAAAGGGCCGAAGTCTTGCCGCTAAACGGGTCTGAGATTCTGGATCCTTGCGCCGATCAAACCGATCTCGGAAATACTTTCGGTTCCCCAAGACCCCTGGCATCGCAAATGCCATCAGACTCCAAATATCCAGTAGCCGATTCTCAATCGGAGTCCCCGTGAGGACGAGACGATTCTCTCCCTGTAACGCACGAGCCACCTTGGCCGCCTTGGAATCCGGATTCTTGATCTGCTGCCCCTCGTCCAAAATAATCGCCAGCCAGGGAATCTTCTTCAAAGCCTCCTCGCACACCCGCAACTGCGAATAGTTCACCACCAAAAGATCGATTTCGTTGTTCTCTAAGCGTGCTGGCTCTAACTCCGTCTTGTTTCGCAAGACCTGTATCCGCACATCGGGCGCAAACTTCGAAACTTCACCCTTCCACACATCTAGAACCGATTTCGGACAAACCACCAGTGACGGCTTCTTGATTTCTGTTTGATCCCAGAGCCACAGCAACCAGGTCAAGCTCTGCACGGTTTTCCCCAATCCCATGTCATCCGCAAGAATACCCCCGAACCGATTCGTGGAGAGATAAGCCAGGTAATGAAAACCCTCAATTTGATACGGTCGAAGCTCCGCGTTGAGGCCCTTAGGTGGCGCAGGACGCACCTGCAATTTGAGCGTTTCCGCACGCTCCGAAATCCTCTCCCACGTCGCATTGTCAAAAACTTCCTTCGCCAAAGGCTCCGCGAGCTGCAAGACGTGCATACGATGCGTTTCCCCGGTCAAATCAAAGGGGTCAAGACCCAAGCGAGCAACCGCTTCGCGCTGCTTGTCCTCCATCCCGATTTCCAATCGTAACCATTCCCCGTTGGCCGTTCGCACATAACCTCCACGAGCCGCAACCAGAGCCTTGATCTCCTCCTGACTCAAATCATGCCCCTCCACATTGACCACAACCTTTAGGTCAAACCAATCGATGTCACTCTCCTCGACCTCAAACTGCACCGTCGCTCGCACAGGTTCACGTCGTAGACTCTCCAGCGCATCATCCAATTCCAACAAGACGCCGTCCGGCATTTCCCCAACCCACTCGGTGAAACGCACCGGAAAGTTCTTCGTTACCCGCGCTTTGAACGCCTCCACATTGGCATCATAAACCAACGCCATCGGTTCAAGCCAACGCGGAAAGCGATGGAGCATTCCCCTATTGTATCTCAGTATCCGCCCGTCTTTATCCTCACGTTGTAGCTCCAACGTCCACCCTTCTTTCTTCAACACTTCCTCCCGGGTCCCCCGCGCATCCCCGGCAATCACCTCCACAAGCAAATGCTCGCTCTGCGCAGCTGTAAGCCGCTTCGTAAGGCTCATCTTTAGCGTGACATCCATCACTTCGTCCGTCACACGCTCCTGCAAATAAGCAGGCAGTTCCGCATCGATCCGCCCCAAAAACTCCACCCCACTCTCACTCTCCAACACTTCCCGTGGCACTTCATAGACCGGTTGCACCTCAGTCCCTTCCATCCAGCGACGAGGCCCCCTAAATAATCCTTCGTCAGATAAATACAAATCATCCACCCCGGGAAGGATTCGCATGACGTGCGTGACTTCTTCCCCACTGCCCGTGACCAATGCCAGCAACAACGCTCCTTTGTCATGCATTTGCTCCCGACAAATCCATTTCAATGCAGCCTCACCACGAAAAAATGGCTCTTCGTCGAGCGTGACAATTGATTCTTCCAAATCCGACTGCTGAAATAAACGATTGAACAACTGACAGGTCTCCTCCGACTCCAGCCGGAAACGCAATTCATCCGTCACGTTCCAGTTCTGCACCAACGCCGACCAAAGCAATTCCGAAGCGGCACTCATCCTCAAAGCGCCCTCCTCGAAGCGCTCTTGCAAACGATGCAAATCCCCTGTCTGCCCCAGGGTCACAAACTCATCTTCAGATCTCATGCGATACTGGAGACGCCCCTCGTTGGTCGTCACCATGAGACGAAACTCAATGGCCTCCGGCCCCTCGACAGGTGCTTCCGCGTTTACTTCTCCCACTTGTTCACGCCAACCTCGGATCTCATTCTCTCTCTCCCATGCCCTCATCCGCTCCTCGGTGGCATCCAAATCGGTGATCGCCGACATAAAATCAGGCCACGTCAAACCACGCTTCTTGAACGCATGTGCAATGTAGTTCCAGAAATCAATGATGTCGAAAGGAGGAACTGGCCACAACTTAAGCGGCTCATAGCTGTCAATTTCCCAGCGACCGTTCAACCGCACCAAGTCGTGTCCATAAACCTCTTGCTCAATCTCATAACGCCGAAACCGCCTCTCCAGTTTGCCGACAAACTCCCCTTCATCATCATTCAGAGGACGCCCCAACCGTTCCTCCAAGGTCTCCTCTAACGACTGACCCTCGACCTCATTCGGAGACTCGGGCAAGTCCTCCCCTCGCTTTAGCCGCTCCAACATGGTCGCCACCTGACAAATCTCACTCGTCAATCCATCCTCCGCAGATGACTCCCCCGTCCAATGGTCTCCCTCCAGCTTCAAGGTAACACGGTGACTCTCGCCCTTGAAAATCACCCGACCATGAATCTTTATGTGATCACCAAAAATTTGAGCCACCGCTCCTTCATCCTGCATCATTGCCCCTTCATTGCGGGTGGCTTCTGAAAACGAATTAAGATAAGCAAGCGTCGCGCGGTCGGGATTCATTCAGGGGAGAATTTCGATCAAGCCGTTAGCTATTTCGGCGCTTGGGGTCTACGCCAAAATAAATTGTTCCGATCCGCAACCCAAGGTCGCAAACGGAACGAACAGTGTTGCACCATTGCAGCCAAAGCTCCACTGTTTGTTGCGAATTTTTACCGCTCACCTCAAGTTTTTCCAAAATCGACCGCCCATCCCCAATAGACGGCCCAACACAGTTGCCCATGCCAGCTCTCTCGCCCTCAGCACCTTCTACCGCACGCACCCTTCATATCCTCAACCCGGATGTCTGGCTCAAAAGGGCACGGCGCCACCGGGAGCGAATCCAGCCCTGGACCGAAGCCTACCGTACCCGCGCGAGCAGTCGTCACCCCCATCCCGTCTACGATTTCCTTTTCAGCTACTACTCCTTCCGGCCCGCTCAGCTCGAAACGTGGCACCCGGGATTCGAGACGGCACTCGCGTTTAACAAGAAAAAGCAAATCCAGCCCTACCTCCGGTCTTCTAAATACTCAACCACCAACTCAAACACGGTTCTAGCAGACCCCGCCACCCTCACTCATCCACAAATCAAACGCTTCCACTGGATTCTCAGTCTCCTGAAAAAAACGTCTCTCGCGCCGCCTCACTTTCGCTGCTTTGGTCTACATGAGTGGGCCATGGTCTACCACATCACGGCGGCTGAACGGCGTCACCACCAATTTCGCCTCCGTCTCACCGAAAAAGAGATTGCCTATGTGATCGAACACCACTCTCTATCCTGCACACACTTTGATGCCTTTCGGTTTTTCGCACCCTCGGCATCCCGACGGAATCGACACCAACCTACGCTTGATTCGCGACTCTCGCTCGAGCAACCAGCATGTATCCATACCAACATGGATCTCTACAAGTGGGCCTACAAACTAACCCCTTGGATTCCGGGTGAACTCCTCGCAGACTCCTTTGAACTTGCCACTATTGCTCGAGAAATTGACATGCGAGCCAGCCCCTATGACCTCACCGATTTGGGCTTCCAGCCGATCACGATCGAAACCTCAGAAGGAAAAAAAGCCTATGAAGCCCAGCAGCGCGAACTGGCAGAGGCTGCTGCATTAATTCGCGACCGCCTAATCTCACGACTTAATCGCCTCCTTACTACTGTGAGTGGTTAGCTCTGTCGTGGATTGGAAGCCCCTCACAGACTTGTCCTTTTTGGGTTGCACAGATCAATTCCGCCATCCATTCTCCCATTCTCGCACTTTCCTTCCCCACGAAGGGATACCATGCAACCCCCCCCACCCAGATTAGCGAAGTTAGCCTTGTCTTGCTTGCAACGGTTCTTGTACTGCTGAAAATCCATCGGCCATGGCGCTCCACTGGCCTATCCAGCCTGATAAGGCCTGTGGGCAGCTTTTTCCAAATCGATCAAAATCCCCTGTCTCCTTTGACGTCGCGAGACGTAATGTCACTCGAATATTTCCACAAATCAACTAACCGAGCCCCTGACCTTCAATTTCCCTAACCTGAACAACGCGGATAAACCTGGTTCCCCAACGTGACACCGGGCTCCCGCGGAATCAAAAACCCAAAAAACCATGGCAGCAAAGAAGAAGAAACAATCCGCCAGCGCGGGTGCCAAGAAAAAGAAGCCAGTAAAAAGAAAAGCACCTCCTAAGCGGAAAACCACCCAAAAAAAAGCACCCGCCAAAAAGGCGGCCGCAAAGAAGACCACCGCCAAGAAGGCGCCCGCAAAACGCAAACGGCGTGCACCAAGGACTCGCAAAAAGCCGACGACCAACCCCCTCTCAGTGCAGAACATCAAGCGCATTGATTCCCCAAAAACCCATGGTTGGCAGGTCCATGTAAGACGGGGGGGCGTCCTGAAGACAAAGTTGTTCAGCGACCGACAGCTCGGAGGTAAAGCCAAGGCACTAACCGCGGCAAAGAAGTATCGCAATTCTCTCGTCAAGGAAATGCAGCCTCTCGCAAAACCCCTTTGGCTCGTAAAGAGGACGCCTAGATCAAATACGGGTCACTTGGGTATTTCCTACACCGAAACGAAGACCGGCACAGGACGGAAAAAGAAAACCCGCGCTGCAATTACCGTCACCGTCCGCGAGTCACTCGGAAACGCAGTGAACAGAAAGTTCTCCGTCGACAAGCTAGGCTACGACGCCGCTCTCAAAAAAGCTGTTGCATGGAGAAATAAGATCCTCCGCGAAAGAGCAAAAGCGGAGAATGTCAAATTGCGCTGAGGCATTCACAGCTTCATACAACGAAAGGGGCAGGCGAACGCCTGCCTCTTTTTTGTTTTCACGCCCCCGATTCCATTTCTTCACCGTCTTCAGCGCCCGTCTCCGACGGAGGATCGCTCGGAGCCTCCGCAGGCACAGCTGCTTCCACATCGAATGCGTCCTTCCAACGATGAAGCGACACATCCGGTCCCAATCCGCCTAGTCCATCCAGTAGCTCGCTGCAGCGTTCGTACCATATATCCAGGTTCGGGGGCCCCTTCGTCTCCTCAGCCGAGCCGGGAAAGACCAGGTAAGAAACCGTCAAATCACTCACCGGTCGGCTATACACCCCGGCGTTCTCATTCAATTGCTTCGCCATCCGCAATGAAGCCTCCCCGGCCTGAAAAGTCGGTCCCGCGTCGCCAACAATCGCCGGATACACCTTATCACCATGGATCACGACCGCGTAGTCACCAACTGTAGGCGCAAACGGGTCAACGTCCCGGTATCGCAACATATACAAAGGAACAACGATAAAAGGATCGGTCTCCGCAATCAGGAAACTCCGTCCCTTCAAATCCGCCACTTCCCGCTTCAGTCTCGCGATCGAGTCTCGTAAATATTGATTCCGATCGGCCGACAAACCACGGATCTTGTACTCCTCTTCGTACTCGCGCAGTTTCTCCTCATATCGCGGCAATAGCGGGTTCGGTTGCTTTGTGCGCTTCGCCCACCCATAACTCGTCCACGGTTGAAAGTTTGCGGAATTCGCAATGTATTCATCCAACTCCGGCCGCCGATCCCCATCAGTGCCATCAGAAACTACATCCATCTCCGACTGGATCAACAGAGCACGCTGGCCCGTATCAGGATGCTCGAGCTCATAAATCGACTCACAGTCATAAAAATTATCACGCGTTAGTATCCGGTCTAATCGCGTCAAATAAGTCTGAACACGGTCCGCCTTATTCTCATACAGTTTGTAAAAAAAACCCGACACTCTGCCCGCTTCAAGCAGCTTCGGGAAGTCCGGCAGCACGTTCAATAAACTCGGATTCAGCGCTTCGAAATCCGCCCTTGTCTGCGCTGGCCTCGGTGCCCGAAGCCTCAGTTGCACCAGTAACTCGTACGCCGTCGGATCTGCCCGCTCAGTCGTCGCCCTCGCCCCCTCCTCGACATTGCTCTCAGATCTCACCTGCAACCCATTCCACAAACTGGCGGTGTCAATTGTCTGCCGCCCTACATGACGACTCGGTAACGGTTCGGGCGGCGCCTCGACCTCCACCTCAACGATCTTTTCCACCTCCACTTCCTTTACAACAATCTCTTTCACCGGTTCCGGCTTCTCTTTCGCCGCCTCGATCACGTCGATCACCCCTCGCTTGATCTTCCCTCCTGCACCTGAGAAATACGCCACCACCGGCACCAACATCAATCCCAGCAACACCACAAACAAGAATACCCTCCCAGATGCCCTCCCACTTCGATCACCACGATCACTCGACCCCGTACCCGGATTCACACTCATATAGGATTTTTGTTTTGTAAGGATGGAGGATCGACTTCGACCCCGCCCAAATATAATCTACACCACATGAAGATTCTCAACCTGGAAGATCAGAATCCTTTCACCACAAAAGACGGCTCCACCATCCGAAGCATCCTCGACCAATCCAATGCTCCCGTCGAAAACCAGAGCCTCGCCGAAGCCTCCCTCCCCACCGACAGTGCCACCGAACGCCACTACCATCGGCTGACAGAAGAGTTCTACTTCATTCTCGATGGCACTGGCTCCATGGAAGTAAATGGTGATTCCCAGCCCGTCAGACCCGGGGACGCCATTCTCATCCCGCCGGGGGCCTGGCACCAGATCACTGCAACCACTCCACTTCGCTTTCTCTGCTGCTGCGCACCCCCTTATTCTCACGAGGACACCTATTTTGAATAATTGCCCCTTCGCTGCCGCCTCAATGCGTTCCCGGCTTCCCCCCGTGCCCCCCACCCCGATTCGGCATCTCATCCATCAGCATCACCCGCAGCGGAATCCGCTCTAACATCTTTCCGTTCCCCATAATATCGATAGAAAAATGCCCTGCCTCCTTGAACTTTAGCCGCTGAATGTTCATCACCAAATTCCGTGTCACCCACATCGCATCACTCGGAACCTTCACTTCCAACTTCGCCTGAAACGGGGGCATGACATGCTTGCCGTCCATATCAATAAATGCGATTTGAAATTGACACTCGCCCTCGTCCTCCGGCCGCACACAAATGCGCAGGGCAATCGCGCACTGAGGATGCACCACAGGCACTTTCGCCGCACAAATCGTGTCAAAAGTTCCAAGGACACAAAGCTTGCCCCCATAGTCGGACGCGGAATCACACAAGGCTGCCACCTGTATATCCATCTCCGTGCCTTATCCCCCACGCCCCCAGTTGTCAACCAATGCCACTCCCACTACGCTAGCGTCCACGCATCTTTTTCCACCAGCGAATAATCCGCCCACCACTCTCCTCTTCGGGCTGCGCCGGCCTTGCCACCGGCTGCGGCGCTGGACCCCCAGGCACCAAGTTTGGCGACGGTGGCGGCCCCACGCGATCCGGTACCATTGGCTCGGCCCGGGCGACGATCGGCGCCCCGTCCGGACCCGTCGCCACATCAATCGCCGAAGGCGCCACTCCCCCTTCCATTACAATAGTCTCAGCAAGCACCTGCTCGACGCGATCTTCACTGAATATCTCCTTTAAAAAAGCCCCCACAATCGGCGCTGCGTTTGCTCCCCCTCCCAGCCGCTCACCAGGGTCCCCCTCGTACAAAGCTGCAAACGCATAACGTGGATGATCCGCTGGACAGAACCCCGCAAACCAAGCCACCCGCTTATCCTCACTCACCGGCCCCCATTGCCCCGTCCCCGTCTTCCCCGCCACTTCCATATGCTCATGCCGCGCCGCCTTCCCCGTGCCGTCCCCCTCCAACACTACACCCTTCATCCCTTCGATCGTCAATGAGCGCGCATACTCACCCACCCCGATCGGCATATCGCGCTCCATCGGAAAAGCTTCCACAATCGCGTTGTTCAAATCCTGAACCTGTTTCACCAATCGCAGCTTGGGCGGAGTCCCGCCATGCGCAACCGCCGCCATCATCTTCGCAATCTGCAACGGCGAGGCCAGCACATCTCCCTGACCAATCGACATATTAGCAATATTCCCCGAAGTCATGCGTGTGTTGTATCGCCCCATACTCCATTCGTCGTTCGGAATAAATCCATCCTCCTCCGCACTCAATGGAATGCCTGTCGGCCGCCCCAATCCCAAACGCGTCGATACTGTGTATATCGGCCCCGATCCCGTTGCAATGCCCACCCGATAGAAGAACGTGTTGCACGAGCGCTTGATCGCCTGCATGACATTCATCGGTGCTTCACCACTCTTGTTCCAGTTGTGGAAATACCGGTCCCCGATATACAAACTCGTGGGACATCCAAAATAAGAATTCTCGTCAATCGCTCCCGACTCCAAAGCCGCCATCGCCACCGGTATCTTAAAAGTCGACGCCGGCGGATAGGCCGCCCGAAACGAACGCGAAAACAACGGAATGTCCGGATCCTCCTGCAATGCCTTAAACGTCTCCGTCGGCAAAAACGGGATCCAATCATTCGGATCAAAAACCGGCCATGACGCCAAAGCCAAAATTTCACCCGAATGAATGTCGATAAACACAAAGGCACCCCGCTTGGCCTTCTCGCTCAAGATCCGCTCCGCCGTCGCCTGCATCTCGGCGTCCAGGGTGGTGACCAGATTGTTTCCCGGAATGGGCCGCTGAACCATCTCATGCGTTAGCTTGTTTCCTGAAGCATCATACAAAACATTGATCCGACCGGGTTTCCCCGTCAGCTGCTCGTTGAAGCTCTTCTCCAGGCCATCCCTCCCTTCAACGTCCGAAAACAAAGGCTCGCCATTCTCAATCGCACCCGTCGGCAGTTTCCTAACCTTTCCAACGTAACCCAACACATGCGGAGCAAATGCACCACGCGAATAGAGCCGCTCATACGTGGGATTCAAGACCAATCCCTCGCTTTGAATCGTCTCCGCCTTTACAAGCTCCTCGTCCGTGAGAGATCCCGTAAACGTCAGCGGTAACCAACGCCGATTCTCGTAGTGCCGAATAATCACCTCCGGCTCCACCGACCACGACTTGCCCAAGGTCCGGTTCGCCAGGTCAATCCGCTCCTGAGCAAAACGCAATACCTGCCCCTCGTCACCACCCTCAAAATAGGGAAAGTTCAAAGCAAAAGCATACTGCACTCGATTCAATGCCAGCGGCGTCCCATGCCGGTCCGTAATTTGCCCCCGCGGTCCAGGCACCATCAACAAAAGCGTCCGGGCATCCCGCTGCGTCTCCCACGACGATTCCAGCGGCGCCGCCTCTCCCTCATCCGGTAACGGCTCCGTCGGCAACTGCGCAACCGCAACCCCGGCCAACGCAAAAAAAAAGCCCGAAGTCCATCGCAGGCCGCCCTTCAGCCATTCAAGAAGAAAAACCATCTTTCGTCATCCTAGACCACTTTTCCCGCCTTTCCCAGCAATAAACCACACATCAAATCACCTCGACATCCCGTCGAGAAATGACAAGAACGAAGGGAACCTCCGTGAGAGAAACCACTCGGTGGTCCAGACCTATCCAATCGGACCCCTTCTCTCGGGATCGGTAATCGCGATAAAGCGAGTCTTCGCATTCGCCCTTGTTTGTCGGTTTGGGTGCTTCCTCCCGCTATGCCTTGCGTTCCAAGCCGACGTCGTACCCATGATTCTGGTTTTCCCCGCTAACATCGTTTTCGCTGCAGTCTCTTGGTCTCTCTTACATCACGGCCTCATTCTTGCTCGGATGGGCATGATTGCTTGGCTCTGCCTCGTCTTTCCATCCTACATCACCACCACCGAGTCCATCCGGTGCCTTTTCCTGGCTTTCTCCATTACATACTGGCTATCCGTTGGATTCCTATGGGCGGCGGTCTCCGAAAGCCATGTCTTCTGTCATTTCGCTCCCTCATTCGCAGCCATCCTCTACTGCGTTATCCTGAAAGCTACCTCGAGTGGTCCTGGCTTCGGAAACAACTCGCCAACGAACGCGAAACAACCCGACCCTCTCGATACGAAAACCTAACGCTCCGCTAAAAAGCCCACCAGATCCCCCGCGAGTTTCTTGCCGATCCCCGGCACGGAAGCAAGCTCCTCCACCGTAGCTCGACGCATTCGTGCCACAGACCCAAATCGCTCCAACAACAACTCCTTCCGATTCTGGCTTACGCCGGGACAATCATCCAAGATACTCTCTGCCATCCTGCGCTTCATGAGCAGTTGATGATAAGCGTTGGCAAACCGATGCGCCTCATCTCGGATCCGCTGTAACAGTTTCAACGCCCCGGTTTCATGAGGCAGGATTAACGGGTCTGAGACTCCCGGGCGGTATATCTCCTCGTTCCGCTTCGCCAACCCAATGACCGGCAAATCATGCAATCCCAGACGTCCTAACTCTTTGACCGCCGAACTCAACTGCCCCTTGCCGCCATCCACGATCACTAGATCGGGCAATTTCACAAACGGTCGCCGTTGCCCCCCCGCCTCATCATCCGCCGCAGCCCCCAAACGCCGCATCACTTCGACCGCGCTCTCCTGCGACACCTCGGCCACTCCGTCCCCCATCACCTCCCGCGCCTCAAGCAATATCCTCGAATATCGCCGCCGCACGACTTCCGCCATGCTCGCAAAATCATCCTGCCCCGCAACCGTTCGGATCCGATATCGCCGATAGTTGGCGTTGTCAGGTACGCCGTCCTTGAAACGCACCATCGATGCCACACTATACGTGGTGGAGATGTTCGAAATGTCAAAACACTCCATCAAAAGCGGCGGGTATCCTAGATTCAAAACCTCGCCAAGCTCGGCCAAATCCTCCAGCGGCTTTATCGCACTCGGGGCCCCTCGCCCTCGGCGAAATCTTCGCGCTGGTTGTATCGTTTTCCGCAAATACTCCACCATGTCCCGCAACTTGGCCGCCCGCTCAAAGTCCATACGCTCTGCCGCCACCCTCATTTCCTCCTCTAACCCCTGCACCAGTTCCCGTGATTGCCCCTTCAAAAACCCACAGGCTCTCTCGACACGCTCACGATACGCTTCCTCGCTTACTTTCCCTATGCACGGCGCGGAACAATTCTTGATGATGTCATCGCTGCAATGCTTGTAGTCACTCTCACCCGGCGTCACGGGACGACAGGTCCGCAATCCAAATTCCCGGTTCAACCAGTTGATCGTCGCCCGCAGCGCACCCGAATGAGCATACGGTCCGAAATACTGAGCCCCGTCCTCCTTCCGCGACCGCACAAATTGAAAACGTGGAAAGGCGTCGTCCAACCGCACTCGCACAAGGAGAAAGCGCTTGTCGTCACGGAACATGACATTGTATTTCGGCCGATATTCCTTGATGAGCTTGCCCTCAAGCAAGAGGGACTCCGACTCGTTCCGGACAACATGGATATCAAAGTCCCAGATACTCTCAATCAGCGCCCGCGTTTTCAAATCCGCCACTCGACTCCGCGAAGGCGTGAAATAATTCGCCAGCCGCTTCCGCAAATCACGGGCTTTTCCCACATAAATGACACGATCCAACCGGTCCCGCATCAGATAAACCCCCGGCTGGTGCGGGACATCATGCAGCATTCGCTGCAAGTCGGGTTTCGCGCGTTGCGGACTTTCAGCCATTCTCCAACCAATCTCCCCCCTCCCACTTATGAAGACAATTCGAAATGAAATCCAATCGGGCCGCGTCAAATCACGATAAAATCCGCCAACTCACGGCAAAAACTCTATCACCGACATTGCAACGCCTCGCCATCAGGATACAGTGACTGCGAGTTCCATCCATCTCTTTACCCCTCCCGGGTCCCTACCGCGGAGCGCTTTCCTATATCCCATGAAACGGCTGTTCACGATCCTCACCTTCCTGAGCTTTACCCTCATTGCCGCTTCCGCCCAAAACACCGCCGATCCCCCCGTCGCTACCGGGTTCAACTACGACCCCACATCCTTCCTCAACATTGTCCTCAAAGGCGGCGTGGTCATGATCCCCCTTGCCGCGCTCTCTTTCGTCGGGGCCCTCCTCATCATCTTCTACTTCCTCACCGTCCGCCGTGGTACTGTGGTCAGCGATAAATTCATGAACACTGCGGACGCCCTCATCCGAAAACAGGATTACCTCGGCCTCATCGCCGTTTGTCACCGGGCCCATGAATCCATCGCCCGAATCGCTTCCAAAACTCTCGACTTCGCAACCAAAAACCCGACCGCCAGCTTCGATGAGGTCCGCGAGGTCGCCGAAGCAGAAGGTTCACGGCAAGCAAGCATCCTCTTCCAACGCATTTCCTACCTCAACGATATCGGAAGAATCGCTCCCATGGTCGGCCTCCTCGGAACGGTCATCGGGATGATCACCGCCTTCGACAATATGGGCGTCGGCGCCGCCCAAATGGAACTCGCTCCCGGGGTCGCTCAGGCGCTGATCACCACCGCCGGAGGCCTCGTCATCGGAATTCCTGCACTGGTCTTCTATTCCTTCTTCCGCGGGAAAGTCCAAAAACTCGTCGCAGAGCTGGAAGCCGCCGCTACCCACCTTATGGCCCTCCTCGCCGCCCAATACAAACGCGCCGCCTCACGCGCCGCCGCACGCAATACGTCAATGGAAAGCCAAGCCGGCCTCGCTGCCAACGCGACCCCCCACAGCCACGAAGAGGCCGCCACGCCAGCCACCGCTCTCGACCCAAACACCCCCCACGTCACCATCGAAGCCAGACACCAACAAACCCACCACGGTTCCTGAATCTATCGCGCCGTTTCCATGAAGTTTCGCAACACCGCAAAAGCTGCCGAAGCCGAAATCGATCTCGCCCCAATGATCGACGTCGTTTTCTTGCTCCTCATTTTCTTCATCGTCACGTGGAACTTTGCACGCTTCGAAACCGAACTCGACGTCTCGGTGCCCGTCGCCGATGAAGGAGCAGATCCCCAACGCACCGTCGGCGAAATCATCGTCAATATCCGACAAGACGGAACCATTGTGGTGAATGCGGTCGAACTCTCGGAAGACGAACTCTTCGAACGCCTCAGCGCCGTATCCGAAGTCTACAAAGACCAAGCCGTTATCCTGCGCGGCGATCGCGAGGCCTCCTACGCCGATATTATCAACGCACTCGACGTGATCCAACGTGCCAATATTTGGAACGTCGCCTTCGCGACAAACCGCCCCACGACCGCACCGCCTTCCTCAGAATAAAGACAGTGCTTTCCTTAGTTTCCAAGACAATTTCGCTCCTTTTCGTCACGCTCTCACTCGTCGCTGTCGACCTCTCCCCCCTTTTAGCACAGCAACAAAACGAGCCACCCCGCGCTCGACGCTTCCTTCCCTTCCTCGACGACAAACAACAACCCGCACAACCCACCTACAACAACCCTCCCGCAACACCCGCGTCGCCAGCCCCGGCTGCCTCTCCCCCAGTTCGACGCGCCGTCCCCATCGGCGATCCATACGGAACCCCGCAACCTGCCGATCTGAATCCCACCCCTATTCGCAAACCAGAGATCATCAATCCCGCCACCGGCACACCCGCTCCCGCGACCTCGCCTCCGCCGGCACGCCTCCCTCCCCCACCCACCTCCTCCCAAGGCGACGCCTCCTTCGAGTACGCAAATATGGTCTATAGCTACAAGTATTACGACCTTGCCGTGCGCCAATACACCCAATATCTGCAAGAGAATCCGCAAAACCCCAACGCGGAAGCGGCCTGGTATCGTCTCGGAGAGTCTTACACAAAACTCAGGGACGAAGCCAAAGCCGAGGAATGCTATCGGACCCTGATCCGATACTTTCCTCAAGGCGACTTTGCCGGCGCCGCTTCCTACCGCCTAGCAGATATCTCCTACCGAAACGGCGACTACCGAACCGCCGCCCGCAATTTCCAAATCGCCGAGGGCCGCGCCACCCAGCCGGAAATCAAACTCTCCGCAGCTTACTATCGCGCCCGTTCCCTCGAACAACTCGGCGATACGCGCGCCGCCGTTTCCATTTTTCAAGACTTGGCACAAGAAACGGAAAACAATCCCTACGGCGCCCCCTCAATGCTCTTCCTCGCCCGCCTCTCCGCAGACGGAAACGACAAACAAAATGCCTTGGAACAGTTTCAGGCCATCAAGGAAGCCGCCACTTCCCCGGCCATCGAGGCTGAGGCCACCTATACACTCGCTTCCCTCAACTCTGAGCTGGGTGATAAAGAGAAAGCCCTCGAACTCTACGAAGAAGTCCTTGCAAACGACAATCCAGCCAACTCGTTCCGACCGCTCGCGTTCTTCGCCCTTATCCTCAATCAATACAACGCCGGAAAATACGACGAAGTCATCGAAACCTACAAAACTGGTGCATTCGACCTCGATGACGCCGCCCGCGCGAAGCTCCTCCTCATGGTCGGAAATTCCTACCGTAACCTCGAAAAGTATACCGATGCCGTTCAGGTCTACAACGTGGTCGAAAAGTATTATGGCCACACCGCCGAAGGACAGGAAGCCGGGTATCGTAGGCTCCTCTGCTTCCACGATTTCGGCGATCCCAACCTCGCCGACTACGTCGACTTCTACGTATCCCAGCAGCAAGCAAACGCGCCAAACCTCCCATACATCGACAATGCCCAAATCCTCAAAGCCGAATACCTCTTCAACCAGGCTCTCACCCTCGAAAATGACGGTGGTGATCCCCAACCTCTCTACCTCGCCGCTGCCGGTGCCTACGCCAGTGCCCGCCCGCAAAATCTCTCGGATGAACTAAAGGCCGCCCGCTTCTTCCGCCAAGGTTGGTCCCTTGCCGAAAGCGGGCAGGCGCGGCAGGCAATCGATAGCCTGACCGAGTTCATCGTATCCTTTCGCGACGATCCTAAAGTCCCAAACGCACTCGCGAAACGCGCCCTCGCCTACAAGTCATTGCAGGATACCACCTCTGCCCTGGGCGACTTAAAACGCATCACAGATGACTTTCCCGAATCCCCCATCGCGGAGTTTGCCTACCAGCAAACCGCCCTGATCCACGGCCAACAACGTAATCTCCAAGAGATGGTGAACGCATTTACTCTCCTCCTCGAGAACTTCCCCGAATCAAAAGGAGCCGCCGAAGCACAATTCTGGATCGGATACGGAAACTTCGAACTCGAAAACTACGAGCAAGCGATCAATCCACTAGATGCCGCAAGAAAAGCCGATTCCGTCGAATACCACGACCGGGCTACCCCGCTCATCATCCGTTCACACTACAACCTCAAACAGGTTGATCCGCTCAAAAAGGAAGTCAGTGACTTTCTCGAGATCAAGTCCCGCGCTAGTGTCCCTCCGCAGGTCTTGGCCTGGCTCGGCGGCCAACTCCACGAACGGGGCGAATACGGCGACGCGGAACGGTTCCTCGCCGCTGCCAGTGATCCCGAAAATCCCGAACGAACTGAACCAGGAGTCTGGCAGACTCTCGCCAAAACCCGTATCCAACTCGAGAAATACGACGACGCCATCAATGCTGTCGATTTTTACCTTGCCGCAGCCGAAAATAATGCCGCCCGCGCCCGCGCTCTCCTGGATAAAGCCGTGGCCCTTTCCGGCCTCGAGCGATATAGCGAAGCCGTCGTCGCCGCCGAAGAAGCGCTCGACCTTGAAAAACAAGGCCGCGTCAACGCCCTGGCTCGTATCCAACTCGGCGATATCGCCATGGCTCAGGATCTTCCCGATGAAGCCATCAAACACTACACGATCGTGTCCCAACTGTTCGTCGATCCCGAAATCACGCCGCTTGCAATTGACAAAACAGCCAACGCTTACGAAGCCGCAGGAAACATCATCAAAGCAAAAGAACTTCGCACTCAACGGCAGACCAAGTTCCCGGAATACGAGCCAGCCACCGCTCGCGCAGCGGACTAGCGTTTCCTCTCGAGGAGCGACGTAAAAAAGGACAAGGCCTTGTGATGATCCGAAGGTCGCCTGCCCGGCATAAACCCGTTTCGACTCAGCTGGAAGTCAAATCTCGAGACACACCTCTACATGGCACCAGTCATGGTACTTGTTACCGCGTCGCCCAAACACAAGGCAGATTTACCAATGGTTTCCAGCCAGTGACAGTCGGAATATTGCCTTCAACGATTCCACCCAGCTCCTAGTCGAATTGCGGCAGCAAGCCCGCCTCGCGAGCAGCTGCGAATGCAGCCTCAGGGTCTGCGTCCCATTTCCGCTCGATGTCCCGCTCTTTGAAGAAATAGATCTTCTTTCCCTTATACTCAATACTCGGACTCTCAGGCCCAATGACGGTTTCAGGCCGAAACGGGCAAAACCGCTGCTCAAGCAACTCCACTTCCTTCAGAGAATCAGGCACCGATTCGAACTGCGGTAAGAGACCTTCCACGATTCCCACCTTGATATAATATTCTGGATTATCCTCCCAAGCCGACATGCACGAACCGCAGCAGAGATAAATGGTCGTCCCTTCAAAATCCACGACCTCGTCGACATCAATCTCTGTGTCGGTCATGATCGGGCAGATCGTTTGATCCTCCGCGAAGATCGAAGACGCGGGAATGGCGATGGTGGCAAGAATAAAGGCGAGTTTCAGTTTCATGACAAAATCCTGTAAACGTTAAACGACAAATATAGTCAATGCTTTCAACGGTCAATTGCTATCCTTGGACGCGCGAAGCAACCCGAAAGTATCTATTCGCCATTCCGCTACAGTTCAACCGCAAAAAACCTTGGCCACTGGGAGCCCTGAAAAACGCTGGCATGGCCACAAATATAAACAACTTCTTCTATCGCTCCGCCACGTCTTCACCCGCCTCACCGATCTCTTCGTCACCTACAATCAAACCATATGGATAACCTCCACCTGTCGCCCCATAAGCCGCGACCCGCTCAAGATAGGCTTCCACCCCATCGGCGATCCCCTGCGCAATACGACTCCTAAAATGGGGGTTCTTAACCCTTCCCGCCTCTTCTTCATTCGTCAGATAAGCGCACTCAACCAAAACCGCAGGTGCCATCGCATGCCTGGTGACATAAAACGAACGGTTTCGAACTCCACGATCGCGCACGTCCGTAGTCCGCGCCACCGAAGCCTGCATCGCCTCTGCCAATACCCGGTTGCGATCGTCCCGCAGTTTCTCGGTTCGCGGGATCTCAAAACGCTTCTTTAGCGCCACCAACGTTTCAAGCGATTTCGGATCAGAATGATAGACCTCCAAACCGGAAACACTCGGAGCAGCTGAGGTATTAAAATGAACACTAACGAAGATCGCTTCCCGATGCTCATCGGCGATTTCTACTCTCTCCGACAAAGACAAGGTCCTATCCTCCTCCCGCGTCAGCACAGAGCGAAGGCCGCGCTTGGCAAGCTCCCGACGCACTCGTTGCGCCACGTCCAAAGTTAAATGCTTTTCCAAAAGTCCATTGCCCTGCGCCCCCCCGTCTTTACCCCCATGACCCGGATCAATCACCACTTGAACCTGCTTCACATATGAACGTGGCCTCGATTCAATCTCGCCCCCCAAAATTCGTGAAAACGAACTCTGATGAGCCGCAAAATATCCGAAGCAAACCCCGAAGCCTACCAACCCGACCAACGCCACAACTGACCTCAGGGCATGACCAACGGGAGATCTCATCACAACTTCACCCCTTTTAACATCCGAATGCCACCATTCCAAAGGGACTCCCACCCAAAATCCGTTTGATATTTCACGATCTTCGATGAACTTTAAGTCTTCCGAACATTCTATCTCTTTTTATTTCTTGGTGCGATGAAATACTCTTCTCTCTCCGTGCTCGCGTCCAGCGCGATCTTGCTCTCAATTTCCAGCGGGCCATTCGCCCACGGCCAAACGTCGGAAGACTCTCTCCTCCAGCTCATCGACGCCCAAGATCGTCGCATCACCCAACTCGAATCACAGCTCGCAGATCTCCGCGCCCAGATCGGTATCGCATCGTCGCCTCCCACTCCGTCAACATCTTCCATCGGATCACAACGTCCTCCCAAACCCACGCCTCCGTCTGGAAACGGGAAAACCTATGTCATTCAACAAGGCGAAACGCTCCACGCCGTGGCCCGAAAACACAACGTGTCCGTTAGCCAGTTAGTCGCTGCTAACAACCTAACGTCACCTGACAATATTCAACTCGGCCAAGCCCTCGTGATCCCGCGTCCACATTCATTCTCCACTAGCACAAACACAGGAACCGCACCCGCCGCTCCCGGGTCAGCATCCCCCTCAACCGCCACAATAGCCTCCTATTCGGTCCGACAAGGAGATACCCTTTCAAGTATCGCCCGCGCACACGGCGCTTCGATCTCCGCTATCATTGCCGAAAATAATCTAACGAATCCTAACAGCCTCGCCCTCGGCCAGCCACTCCGCATCCCCGGTGCCACTAAAGCGGTCGTCGCGGGATCTCCCTCTCCAGCATCGCCGCTGGCAAACTCAAAGAAACAATTTCCTTCCGGCTATGCCTACTACACCGTAATCCCCGGCGACAATCTTTACTCGATCGCCCGTGTTTTTGGGACCTCTCAACAAGAACTCGAACGCATCAACAATCTTGCCCCCGGAGCCAGTATCCGCCCGAATCAACAGATCATCGTCCCCATGGCCAACTACTCCGGCCCCTATCGAACATCTTAGGGCAAACCACCCCTTCTCTCGCTATCAAAACTCAACTGGCCCTCAGCTACAAGAGAGACAGCCGCCAACACCCCCCCTTTCACACTCACACGATTCCCCCTTGCTCTTCCGTGGCCGTCTCGCATCGTGCCCCAAAATAGCTTGCCCGCCCAGATCTGATCGAACACTCGAAACGTCTACTGCGAAGCATTGCCGATAGCGATTTTTCAACAAATCCGAAACGAAAGGGGTCCAACCCGAGTTTAATCTAAATACCAAAGGCTAACGCTCCCGTCCCCTTCCCGAACCCACACCATGGACAACGAACCCATCTGGTATCTGAAAAAGCACGACGACGAGGACGCGGTATTCGGCCCCATTGGGATCGAGAACCTGCGAAACTGGGCGACCGCTGCCAAGATTTCCCCACTCGATCGCGTCTCTTGCGACGGACAAAGGACATGGGAACGTGCCCCCATGGTTCCCGAACTCTACATGGACTACCTCGTCGAAGTGAACGATGACTTCGTCTACGGACCCACCACACTCGGGGCGATCCAGGAGTTCATCGCAAACGACGAAATCACCTCTGACACCATCGTGATCAATTGCCGGGAAGGAACGGCCGCCCCTGTCAAGGAGAACCCTCTCTTCACCAATACCCCGAGCAAAATGATTGGTCTTTCAAGTAGCGAAATGGCTCGCCCTACCGCTGCCACCGTCCTCGCCCCCACCAATGGAGGTCACCTAAGCCAGAGCCTCCAAGAACGCATCCGCGATCTCGAGCTACAGGTCCTCGAGAAAAATCGCCATATCGAGATGCTCGAGTCCCAATATCACGATCTCCGGGAAAAATATGTCACTGCAACCGGGGGAGACCCCTACAAGTCATAAGCTTTCCCGGACCCGGTCAATGTAACCAATCACATTCCGCCGACGTCTCAGACCGTGATATGATAAACGTCCGCCCACCAATAGTCTGTCTGACACTGCTTGCCGCCCTTGTCTTTCCAGCGCTCGCCGAGGCTCGCGAGGCACCCCCTACCTTCGCTGAAGACATCGCTCCCATGATCCACCAGAGCTGCTCGCAATGCCATCGCCCCGGCGAAGCAGCTCCCTTCGCTCTACTGGACTACAGCGACGTCAAACGCCGCTCAAAAACCATCGAACGGGTCATCAACGACCGCTACATGCCTCCATGGCACCCCGTCCCCGGCCACGGCGAATTCGCCCACGAACGACGACTAACCAATGACGAGATCGCAACCTTCGCTGCTTGGGTCGAAGGGGGCACGCCCCTCGGAGATCCCGATCGAGTACCTGCTCCCCCCACATTCCCGGAAGGCTGGCAACTCGGTGAACCCGACATGATTGTCGCGATGGATGGCTCCTTTGCCGTCCCCGCCGATGGCCCAGACCTGTATCGGAGTTTCGTAATCCCGCTAGATCTGCCCGAAGATAAATGGGTTACCGCCATTGAACTCCGCCCTCAAGCCCGCTCCGTCGTCCATCACGTGCTCTACTTTCTCGACGAGTCCGGGGCCGCACGCAGACTCGACGCCCAAGACGAGCAGCCCGGCTTCCAAGGCATGCGCTTCCGCGTCTCCGGCCGGCTCGGCGGCTATGTCCCCGGGGCGGCTCCCAATCACCTCCCCTCAGACCTAGCATATCCCCTCCCGAAAGGCGCCGATCTCGTTCTCCAAACTCACTTCCACCCCTCTGGAAAAGCCTTCGAGGAAAAGTTTACCGTTGGTCTCTTCTTCGCCGATGAAAAACCGCGGAAGACTCTCGCGAACATTCAAATTCCCCCCGTCTTTGGACGGACGATGAATATCGATATCCCCGCCGGTGAAAAGGACTATCGCATCAAAGACACTTTCAAACTTCCCGTCGATGCCGTCGCCCATTCCGTCGGCGGTCACGCCCACTACCTCTGCGAAACCATGAAGCTCACCGCAACCCTCCCCGACGGAACGACCCAACCCCTTCTCTTGATCGATGACTGGGATCTTGATTGGCAGGACCGTTACACTTTTAAAGAGCCAGTCTCTCTCCCCGCAGGCACCATCCTCACATCGGAACTCACTTATGATAATTCCGCTGACAACCCAGACAATCCCACCATTCCGCCTGTCCGAGTAAAATGGGGTCGTGAATCAACCGACGAGATGGGGAGCATCACGTTGATGGTCACGGCAGCTAAGGAATCCGACGTTGCCCAACTCAACCGCGCCACTCGCCTGCAACAGACTTCCGGGATTGCAGAGGGCGCGGGCGATGCCTTGAAGCAAATCATTGGCGCTGCCTATATCAACAACCTTCCGCAGGTCGTCAGCCGGCTTGATGCGAACGATGACGGCAACCTTCAAGAACAAGAAATACCAAAGCACATCCGCGCCCGCCTCTTGGAAAGACTAGACCTCAACAAAGATCGCCAGCTGAACCAATCTGAGCTAAAATTACTCTACGACTGGGCCAAAAACCAGTCCGCCTGATCCATGCTCCGAAATGCTTTCAGATTCGCACCCCTCCTGACGTTGTGCCTCTGCATTCCCATCGCTGCGAGCGCCACCGAAACCCTCCTCACAGATGTGTCCGGGCAAGGCGTGGATCCTCTCAATTGCAGCGAACACAAAGCTGCCGTGCTGGTATTCATGACCACCGACTGCCCGGTGGCCAACAGCTTCGCCCCCGAACTCAAGCGCATCGCAGACGAATGCCGAGAAAAAAATGTAAAGGTTACCTTCGTGCATGTCGATCCCGAACTCGCAGATAAGGACGCGGCCCTTCACGCTCAAGAATACGGCCTTTTCGGTGCGGGTACAGTTCTCGTTGACCGGAACCATCTCCTCGTGAAGAAGACGGGCGCCACGATCACTCCCGAAGCCGCTGTCTTTACACCTGCCGGGCAACTCGCCTATCTCGGACGAGTCAACAATCAATACGCCGGTTATGGCGATCGCCGCGCTCGAGCCACCGAACATGATCTCCGCAATGCGATCGAAGCCGTCATTGCCGGCAGGAAAGTCCCGTCCCCTCGAACCGAAGCCATCGGTTGCTACATTCCGGACCTCGACTAGCGAACGACTCCTCGACAAGCCCGGCTGCGGGCAAAGCAATTGCCAGTGGGGCGCAAAAGCAAAATTTGCCCTCCACCTATGGCGGTCACTCGTCGATAAAACACTCCAACCGGAGGGCCACGTTTTGTCACTGCCGCTCGGCGCAATGGGTCGCAAGGGCGTCCACGATTCCAGATTGAAACGACCCCCCATCCGAACAGTCCGTTGGCAAATAACCCTTCCTACATATTCATATATTCCCATAATTTAGATTTATTTATAAGAAAAATTGCAAAAACTAGAAAACAATGCTTGCGACCTGCCGTCTCCTTCGTCAAAGTTTTACCATATGTTGCGTCAAACCATCCGCCACCGCATCGTTAGCCGCATCACGTTCTACTTCTGCGTGATTACCTTGCTATGGCTCATGGATAAAGCCACCCAAGCCTATCATCAGTCACTGCCCCAAGACCCCGCCGCCCAACAAATCCATCAGATCATGGGCACTATCGCCCGTTAGTTCGTCCCACTTCCACAATACAGATCCCAACATGCGGTAAAGCCTGTAGCAAAGTCCTGCGGACGACGATTCACCCACTCCGCCACCACGCGCACCGGAACATACACGCCAAAAACAATCTCGCGTGCGCTGAGTCGCATCCCTCTCCCCTCATGTTCCAACCGATATAACTGCACAAATTCCCACCCCGTGTCGGCACAGGGTGAAATCTTTCCTAACGCGGTAAGCTCGCCCTGAATTCCCAACTCTTCCTCCACTTCCCTCCCCGCCGCTTCGTCATATCCTTCGCCCGAATCGACATGACCCGCTGCGCTCGAATCCCAGCGATTCGGGTGCACGTCTTTCACCGCCGTTCGTTTCTGCAGATACAAATCACCGGCTTTGTTAAATACAAATATGTGGACCGCTCGATGCTTCAAACCCTCAGCGTGCACCACCGATCGCTTTTCCTGCCCCACCACCTCGTCCTCGTCGTTAACGACGTCGAACACTTCCTCTGCCGCCCCAGAATGATGAAGACCCTTCTGCGGATGATCATCCAGCAGATTCGTCAAGGTTACCCATTGCGCCAATTCCAAGTCTTCTCCTCGAACCGTTTCCGCGACACCCATCTCTCCCGTCAGCTCTTCCCACGGATCCGCCGCTTCTTCTGCCACCAGTTTCTTTAGTTGCTTTCGCCGCTGGGAAAAGCCCTGCCGCACCAGCCGATCAAATAGCGTGCGGTCAAAAGGCGGAAAAGCGTCCGGAGCCCGCACGTCCAAACGGATCACCGCCGAATCTACTTCCGGCTTCGGGAAAAACAGCTCCGGGCCTACCACTTTCAATGATTCCACTTCCCACTCGCTCTGAACCCGCAGAGAGAGCACGCCATAGCTCTTCGTCCCAGGCACCGCCCGAAGGCGCTCCCCCACTTCCTTTTGCAACATCAACACCGCTCGACTCACGGGAGTCGGCTGACGCAAAAAGCAGCGTATAATCTCCCCCCCACTGGAATACGGCAGATTGCCGATCATTTTCACCGGCTGCTCTGAAAAATACGCCCGCAAGTCAACCTCCGTGGCATCGGCACCGATCACTTCCACGCCATCGTCTCCATCATAATGCTCCCGCAACCGCTCCGCCAAGCGCCGGTCGAGTTCCACTAAAACGAGACGCCGCACTTTCCCGACCAAATGCTCCGTCAAAGCCCCCAACCCCGGCCCCACTTCAACAACAAGATCGTGCTTCTGCACTTCCAATTGATCAACAATCCAACCGGCCACATTCCCGTCACACAAAAAATTCTGCCCAAGCGAACGACTCGGACGCACTCCCATTTCCTTCAGCAATTCACGGACTCTCGTCGGACTCACATTTTCAACCCAGTTTGCCCATCAATTTTTCGACATGCTCCACTGGCTTCACCTTGGGAAACACCGCCCGCACAATCCCATCCCCCCCAACAACGAACGTCGTGCGCTCCGTTCCGAAATACTTTTTGCCATACATCTGCTTCTCGACCCAAACCCCATAGGCTTCCACCACAGCACGTTTTTCATCGGAAACCAAAGGGAATGGCAGATCATACTTTGCAAGGAACTTCTCGTGCGTTGCCACACCATCAACACTCACACCCAATAATATCGCACGCTTCGATAAGACATCCCAAGCATCCCGGATCCCACACGCCTGGGTAGTGCAACCCGGGGTGTCGTCTTTGGGGTAAAAATACAACACGACGTCGCGACCGGCAAAGTCCCCCAGCGAAATGACCGCTCCGCTCCCATACTCTCCCCCTACCGCAATTGCCTTAAATTCCGGAGCCTTTTCTCCCACCTGTGGTCGATTCGCCATTCCTTTACCTAAACGCTCCCGCCCACGTTTTGAATTCTTTTTTCGCCACCGAACGCTGCCTCTCTTTCACCGTTTGCGGGAACGCCAATCGCATTTCACGCGATCACAGCCGCATCCACACACAATCCCATGCATACCCACATGTCTGATCAATAGTGTAAATAATTCCCATTCAGTGGTTAAGTATCCTTGTGACGCTCGCAAACCGCATCACTATCTTCCGCATCCTCCTCATCCCCGTCTTTGTCGGATTCGCAGTCTACTACGGAAACTCACTCGCCAATGAAACACCCCGACACGCCCTCCGCCTCGCGGCCATCATCACCTTTATCGTCGCGGCCGCAAGCGACGGCGTCGATGGCTTCATCGCCCGTCGCTTCAACCAAAAAACCCGCCTCGGTGTGCTCCTCGATCCCCTCGCCGACAAAACGCTCGTGGTGTCCGCTATCCTGACCCTCAGCATCATGCCTTGGGAACAAAAACTCCCCTTGTGGTTCCCAATCCTTGTAATCTTTCGAGATGCCGTGTCCGGAGGTGCATACTTTCTCCTCGTTCACTTCACGAAGAACCCCCGGGTCCAACCCCATTGGACCGGAAAATGCGCCACGTTCTTCCAAATGCTAGCCCTCGCCTGGGTCATGCTCGACATCACATTCCTCCCCCTCAACTATCCGGTATTCATTGCCGGTTTCTTCACCTTCGCCTCCGGTATGATCTATCTCGCCGATTGCATCAGACAACTACAACAAAGCGGCCATGCCCACCCCGACGCCTGACAAAACAACTCCTCAGAGCCCTCCGGTTGCCGGTCGGCTTCCCACAATTGCCATTGTCGGACGCCCCAACGTTGGAAAATCCGCTGTCTTCAATCGTCTCGCTGGGAAAAGAATCGCCATCGTCCACGATCAACCCGGCGTCACTCGCGACCGCATTTCCGTCAACTGCCTCACTGGAACCGTCCCCTTCACAATCGTCGATACCGGGGGCATCGGAGCCGATGCCGACATCGATTTTTCATCTCAAGTTCAAACAGAAGTCGACATCGCGGTCGCCGCAGCAGATCTCATCTTCTTCGTCGTCGACGCCAAGGACGGCCTCACCCCCGTCGACGAGTCAGTCGCCGCGTCACTGCGCCAAGCCGGGACCCCCACATGGCTCCTCGTCAATAAAGTAGATTCTGATAAAGGCGCCCAACTGGAATCCGATTTTGCCAAGCTCGGATTTAAAACCTCTCATACGATCAGTGCCGCCCACGGCCTTGGCTTTCCTGATCTCAATTCTCTGATTGACCAATTTCTCACCGACTTGCCACCCGAAGCTCGAGGGCAGCTTTCAGAGGAGGAGGCTGCCGCCGGCATCAAGATCGCTCTCGTCGGCCGTCCTAACGTTGGCAAATCTTCGCTCATCAATGCCATCCTCCACGATCAACGCACCATTGTCAGCGACATCGCCGGCACAACTCGGGATGCCGTCGATGTCCCCTACACCCGAGACGACGCACAATACACCCTCATTGATACCGCAGGAATCCGCCCTAAAAACCGCCGAGATAGTTCTGTAGAAGCATTCAGCGTAATGCGCTCGGAAAAAAGTATCCAGCGCGCCGACCTCTGCCTCCTCGTCATTGACTCCGCACGCGGCGTCACAGCACAGGATCGAAAGATCGCACGCCTCATCCTTGCCGCGGAAAAACCCTGTCTCGTTCTCGCCAACAAATTCGACCTCTATCACCCGGATGCCAAATACCATGACCGCGTCGCCGTCCTTCGCGAGGAAATCGGTCGTGAACTATTCTTCCTCCACTACGCACCTCTCGTTGGCGTTTCGGCTCTCAGAAATCAAAATGTTCCCAAGCTCTTCCGCGCCATCCATAGAGTGGCAAAGGATGCGAATAAACCTCTCAATACCGGCGCCCTCAATCGCATTCTCCACCGTGCCGTCCAAACAACTCCTCCGCCCGCAAAGGGGGGAAAACGGTTGAATCTCCTTTATGCCACTCAACAAAAATCCGATCACCCCAAGCTGATCCCCGCTCCCGTTTACCTCCTCTTTGTCAATCACCCTAAACTCCTCAATCGCACCTACGAACGCTTTCTCGAGAATCAACTACGCGAGAAGCACTCCTATCGAGGCCTTCCCATCACCTTCATCGTCAAATCGAGACGTGAAGGAAGTCCCGACCATCGAGCACGCTGAAGCATCGCCCATGAACGCTTTCGAAATCATCTCCGCTTTCCTCATCTTCGCCGCCGCAGTTGCCGGCGGATGGGGACCACTCGCAGGCACCCGCATAAATCAAACGGAAAAGGGCTTTCCCAATGGAGAATCCTTCACGGCCGGCGTCTTCCTTGCGCTCTCACTCCTCATCATGCTCCCCTCAGCAAATCAATTGTTTGCAGAGTTCCTTCCAAACGAACATTTCCCTTGGTCGGCGCTCATCGCGACTATGGCATTCCTCCTCATGCTCGCTATCGATCATACCGCCGCCCATGCGCGTGCTCGCACGCAAGCGGACTCGATCCCCGTCACCCCATCCTCAACTGGCTCCGCCCCCGCCGTCATCCCAGTGGTCATGACGATCCTTATCATGATCCCTTCATTCCTCCTCGGCGCCGCCCTCAGCCTCAGCGATCGCGAAACGGCTGTCTTTATCCTCATCGCCGTGCTAGCTCACAAAAGCTCCGCCGGTTTCGGAATCGCCCTTAGCATGACCCGAAGCACTCTCAGCCGCATCCAGTCCATCGTTCTCTACGCTGTCTTCGCCATTGCCACCCCGGCAGGCATCGTCGCCGGCACGGAGATCCTTCAGGTCTTCAATCCCACCATTCTCGTCCCCATAAAAGGCTTTGCTCTCGCCCTCGCGTCCGGGGTCTTCCTCTATATGGCTACCGTCCACGACCTCGAACGCGCGCCCCTCATCTGCCATTGCAGGAGCTTGCGCCGATTTGCCATCATGATCTTGGGACTCATCCTTACTGCCGGAGTCCGCGCAGTCCTCGGCTATGCCCATAGTGGCTAGCACATATAGTCTACTCTTAGTCTCATGAAAACTCCTGCCCCCCGCCTCGCTTGTCTTTTCCTCCTCACTTTCTTCTTCCTGCTCTCGGGACTCACAATGCATGGTTCCGATTTCGCAACCCCCGTAATGAATGCCACTTTCAAGCTCTTTCACCCCGCTTCCACGTCCACCTGCTTCCTCGTCCAGCGCGCACCTCCGGATAAAACAGTCTACCTTGTCACCGCTGGGCACTCTCTTACACGGACAAAAGGTGAGACTGCCACTCTTGTCCTCCGAAAACCCATGCCCGATGGCTCCTTCCAACGCCTCGATCACACCATTGCAATCCGGAGCGACGATACCCCCCTGTGGATAAACCATCCCGAACAAGATGTCGCCGTCCTACCCCTATCCGAACGTCTCCCCTTCGGCATTCCCGCGCTGAATGCCAGCGTCCTCGCATCCGAAACCCGCCTCAGGGCAACAAAAATCCATATCGGCAGCCCGCTCCTCGTCCTTACGTTCCCGCAACGGTTTGAAGCTAACGGCGCGGGCTTCCCCGTCGCCCGCCAAGGAATATTCGCAAGCCCGCCTCTGCTCCCCATCAAAACTCATCCCACATTCCTCGCTGACTTCACCACTTTCGCCGGCGACAGCGGTGGTCCGGTGTTTGTCTCTGGGAAGAATAACCAACCACTTGTCGTCGGTGTCGTCGTCGCTCAACACCACTATGAAGATAAAGTCTCAAGCGAATACGAGGAACGCACCATTCGCCACCCGCTTGGGATGGGGACGGTCGTCCACAGCCAATACGTTCGGGAAACGCTTGCCTTGACCGCGAGAAAAAGCGCGCGCAAGACACCCAAAACCACCGGACCCTTACCCTAGCCCAACAATTCCCGATAAAGGGCAGCCACCTCCTCGGCAATGCGTGACCAACTAAACGTCTCCACCGCACGCTTTCGCCCTGCCCGTGCCATTCGCCCCCGTAAAGGCGCATCAGCCATCAATTCGTTCACCCGCGCGGCAAAATCACACGCAAACTCATTCGGCCGAAGGGCCTCAAATGGACTTACGGACTGCTGTTCCAAGGGAACCAAATACCCCGTCTCACCATCCACAATCACCTCCTTCATCCCACCCACTGACGACGCGACGACCGCCGTCTCACAAGCCATCGCCTCCAAGTTGATAATTCCAAAAGGCTCATAAATCGACGGACAACAAAAGACCTCCGCTTGGGAATACAGCGCAATTTTTGTCTCGTTGTCGATCATCTCGCGAATCCAAATAATCCCCTCACGCCCCCTCTGCGCCGCCTCCACTGCAGAGGTCATTTCCTTAGCAATTTCCAGAGTATCCGGCGCACCGGCACAAAGTACGACTTGGTATCCTTCATCCATGTACCGAATCGCATTCACCAAATGAATGATTCCCTTCTGCCGTGTCACCCGCCCAACAAACAAGACATAGGGCTTTGCCGGATCGATCCCAAATCGCGATAATAACTTCGGGTCCCTTCTGACACTGTATTCGTCGGGATCAATCCCATTGTATATCACCCGCACACGCTCCTCGGGCACGTCAAACAATTGCAATACATCCGCTTTCGTCTCCTGTGAAACAGCAATCACCGCATCCGCCATCTCAATCGCCGTTTTCTCCAACCAAACCGTAAAGTCATATCCCTCCCCCAGTTGCTCGCGCTTCCAAGGACGAAGCGGTTCCAGGGAATGCACCGTCAATACCATCGGGATCCCATAGTTCAGTTTCGCGAGGATCCCGCCGAAGTGCGAATACCACGTGTGCAAATGAACCACATCCGCATCAACCGCCCGGGTGTTGAAATCCAAGCACCGCTGCAAAGCCCCGAATACCGATTGTAAAGCCTCAGGTGCCGTCCACTTCTCTTTGTCCAGTCCCACACCTCGCACCTCCGGGTTCCCTCCCTCCTCAAGTTGGTCCCCAAAACACCTAACTTCCACTTCGCAAAGCTTCGTCAACTCCCGCGTGAGATACTCCACATGTACGCCCGCACCCCCATAGACATGAGGTGGATACTCGTTCGTAAGAATTAACGACTTCATAGACTCTCTTATCAAAAATCAACTTCCTGACCCTGCTCGGCCACAGCGATCCTCCCGCCGGAGGAACGTTCCCGTATCGCCTCACAGAGCGCTTCCGACTGCGCACGCTCGCCATGAACCAACCACACTCTCTCTTTGGGGCCCGATATCGCATCAAAGTACTCCAACAACTCACTCCGGTCCGCGTGCCCACTAAAGGCGTCCAGGATCTCTACCGCTGCCGACACCGTGTGCGGCTCACCAAAAATATTCACTTCCTCCCACCCGTGCCGAATCTTCCACCCCAAGGTGTTCTCAGCACAATAGCCCACAAACAGAATGGTCGCATGTTCGTCGCCAATGTTGTTTCGCAAATGATGCAGAATGCGCCCCGCTTCACACATCCCGGACGCCGATATGATGATCGCCGCTTCCTCGCTCGCATTGAGATCCTTCGAGCCCTTCACGCTGCGAATCAGCGTGAGTGCCTCGAAACCAAATGGATTCCGCTTCTCGAACAAAAACTCATAGACCTCCTCATTAAAACACTCCGGATGCAGTCGAAAGATCTCCGTTGCACTCACCGCCAGCGGGCTGTCCACATAAATTGGCACTTCGGGAATCACCCCCGCCTCCGCCAGCTGATGCAAGACGTAAATGAGCGTCTGCGTCCGACCCACCGCAAAGGACGGTATGATAACCTTTCCCCCCCGCTCCAATGCCCGCTTAAGTATCTTCGCAAGCTTCTCATCCGCCCGCGTCCCCCGTTCATGCTCCCGCGCCCCGTAAGTGCTCTCCATCAATAGAAAATCGACATCACGCGGAATTGCCGGATCGTTCAAAATGGTGCTGCTTCCTCGACCGACATCACCGGAAAATACCAACCGCTTTCGACGGTCCACCTCAAACTCGTGGACGTCCAATACCACCTGCGCCGATCCTAGAATATGTCCCGCATCGATGAACGTAACCGTCACACCATCCGCAATCGGTATTGGCCGCTCATACCCCACATTCACAAATTGACGCACCGCTCGCTCTGCTTCCTCCGCCGAATATAAAGGCTCAACAGCTGGCAACCCTTTCTTCTTATTCCGCCTGCTCACCCACTCTGCATCGTACGCTTGAATCCTTGCGGAGTCCGCCAGCATGATGGAACACAAATCCCGGGTCGCAAACGTGCAGTAAACGTTTCCCTTGTATCCGGAGCTCACAAGGTTCGGTAAGTTGCCGCTGTGATCAATATGCGCGTGAGACAACACCACTGCGTCCAAACTCGAAGGATCAAAAAGAAACTGACGGTTCCGCTCAAACGACTCCATCCGACGCCCTTGAAAGAGCCCGCAATCAAGTAGGATCTTCTTCCCGTTGATCTCCAGCAAGTGTTGGGATCCCGTGGTCGTCCCTGCAGCCCCGCAAAATTTCAGTTTCATACAGTTCGAACGCCACCTCTTCCCCCGCCGGCGCCCCAGACCCATACCACGTCCCAACCTTGAGCCCACACCAAAAATTCAAAGTTCTTTATAGAATGCAAGTCTCCCGCCTCGAAACGCCCAACCAAGACATCCATGCCCAATACCAAACACATCCTCCCACCGCTCCTCAAACTGAACGACCCGCCCCGAATTGACAATACCTAGCACCACCTCCTCCTCTCCTTCACACTCCTCATCAACACTCCCACGACTCCACACACTCTAAAAAAACCCAACCCAGCACACGACGGGCAATCGCCAAAGACTGCCCGCTTAAACCCCGTCTTCTCCTTCCTTAACCGCCATTTGTCCAGTCGCTCCCTCCCCGCGCGGTTGACGCTCGCGGTCCCCCGGCGAATCATACAGCAGTTCCCAATTGATCGGCGCGCCATCCAATCTCCGCAACTCAAGATCAAAAATCGCATCCTCGTTCTCGGGATCCAGTTCCACCGCAAAGGACAATAAGTACCCCGCTAACAGTTCGTTGTCCGCCCCGCCTTGATCCATCAGCAACTTTGAACGAACATACAAAAAATCGGCCAATACATCGGGGGGGTGCTCCGTCTCCACCGGCTGGGTGCTAAATCCACGCTGCAGCTTGAAGTTCGCCACCAACGCCGTTCGGTTCCGGTTTTGTAGCTGAAGCGCCACCGCCAGCATACGCGACGCTAAATCCAACCGCCCCCCTCCACGGCTGCCCTCACCTCCCTCACCCCTACCATCCACCTCAGCAAATAGATTCGAAACATACCCCGCCAGCTCGTTCGCGAAATTCTCTCGCTCCATCGCAGTCAATCCCAGGCTCTCTTTCCCAAATAAGGCATGATCCACCTGCGCCGATCGATACTCGCTCCCTTCCGCCCACGGCACAAAAAACGACAACGCTGCCGCCAATCCGAATCCTTTTTGCTTCAATCCGTGCATTCCTATGTGAGTCTTCGTGCGGAGGGAGTTGACGCCCAACACGCAAAATCGAAACTAGCCGAGACAATATCCGAAGCCTTTCGCCCTTTGACAAGGGACAATTACCCGACAACCCATGGATAAATCCACACTGCGTCGCAAGGTTCTCGCCGACCTCAAGACCCTCTCTCCGCAAGTCCGATCCCAATGGTCTTCTTCCATTTCTCGTGCCCTAACGAAATACACAAACCAAGCTCGAATCACTTGCTTGGGCGTTTTTGACCCGCTTCCCTCCGAACCCGATATCCGTCCTTTCGTTACCGAACTCCTCAGAAAAAACACCAGCACCGTAATCGCCTACCCGCGCTGTCACAAAAATCATCTCCACTTCTACGAGGTAACATCCGATACCCAGCTCATTCCTGTCCCGCACCGCAAGTTCCGAGAGCCCGATCCCACCCGCTGCCCCCGGCTCGATCCAACCAAGTTCGATCTTATCCTTGTTCCCGGTCTTGCCTTCTCACCGCGATCACACGCGCGCCTCGGTCGGGGCGGAGGCTTCTATGACCGACTCCTCAGTTCCTCCAACGTCACAGCCACCACCATCGGAGTCTGTTTCGACTGCCAACGCTACGATACCGTCCCGGTTGCCGCCCACGATCAATTCGTCTCAATGATCATTAGCGAATCCACAAAATAGACATAACTAGTTCATCATTAATTCCAAAGAGCTAATCAGACGGCAATTCAAAGCAAAGCGCGCCGACAGCCCAGTCCCCTCGACGAGCAAGCGGCCTCGCCTCTCAACACGACCTCGTAAAACGAGACAAAGGCTTCCTGAAAAGCACCCCGACAATACCAAGAAAGTCTTGGCTAAATAGACCGGGACTCGGCAAACAAAACGAACGGACAGCTTCTACGCCCATTGCGGCAACTGCATCTCAAAATCAGGGATGCGTGTGAAGACCAAATCACCAGCATCTGTCTCTCCAAAAAAAGCACCTCGAGCCGATGCATTCGCACTCAAGACATGGTAGCTGTTGTATCGGAAACTGTCTCCCGGTTCGATCTCTGGACGCTGACTCACCACACCATCACCCTCAACGACAATCTTTTCGCCGTTCTCCTGGCTAATCACCCATTTGCGCCCTTTGATCGTGACCCGCTCCTCCGAATTGTTCTCAATCGCAATAAAGTAAACAAACGGATGAGGGCGCTCCTCAGGCGCATCCAAACTCGGCATATAAATCACATCCTCAACACGAACGTCGAGGCCGGGGAGTTCTTTGACCACAGAAGACACAATGGATTGTGCTAGACCATAGCAATAATTCCCTGTTGTGCAAAGCCCCTTGTTGACTCGTCCGATCACGCCTACCCTGTTTTGGTATAGCGGATCATGCCAACACCCACTTTCATTGATAGTCCCCCCGTCGCTCTCACCGTGGCAGGGTCCGATTGCTCAGCAGGCGCAGGACTCCAGGCCGACCTCAAGACCTTCTCCGCCTTCAAGGTTTTTGGACTCTCCGCACTCACCTGCGCCGTTTCGGAAACACCCCAGACCGTCAGCAGAATCGAAGCTCTCCCACCGGATTTCCTTGCCGATCAAGTTCGCCTGCTCCTCTCCAGCTATCCCGTCGCGGCCATCAAAACAGGTATGCTCTTTTCCGAAGAACACATCAACGCTCTCGCCGACACACTCGAACAAACCCATTTCTCCGGACACCTCGTCGTAGACCCCGTCATGATGGCGGGCAGTGGCTCTTCTCTCATCAAACCAGATGCGGTAAGCGCTCTCCGATCTCGTCTCTTTCCCCGCGCCTCACTCGTCACACCCAATCTCCACGAAGCGTCCGCTCTCCTCAACCAAAAACTCGACTCCCTTTCCCATCTCGAAAGCGCCGCCGCCACATTGCGCGACCAATTCAACGTGCCCTTCCTCATCAAAGGCGGTCATCTTAAGAGCAATGATCCCCATCTGACAGATGTTCTCTGTATCGAACCCGGAAAAATAGGCCGCTACGAAGCACCGTTCATCGACGAGGTTCCCACACACGGCACCGGATGCACCTACGCCGCCGCCATTGCCGCCGCTCTTGCGGGCGGCGCATCTCTGCCCGACGCTGTCCATAATGGCCATCGCTTCGTTGCCTTTGCAATCAGCCACTCTTTTCGCTGGACCCAGCCCACCACTTCCATCCACGCACTTAATCACCAGACCTCATGAGACCAACCGCAAGACGACGCCTCAACAATAGACTCCTTGCTGCCACGCTTGCATTCTTCGGCTGGGTCACCGCCTCTCAGTCACAGGCAAACGAAAAACCGATTGCTAATTCCATCAATACTCTTACACAGAACGAGTTACAAGAGGCTTTCCGAACGCTTTCTCAACATTACATCGATAAACAATCGCTTAACTACGAGGAACTGAACAAGGCCGCACTCGACGGCCTTTTGCATCGCCTTAGCTTTGGCGCCTCCATTGTTGAACGCGAACCCAAGCAAGATCACCAGGCGGAAGACGATCAAGGCTTGCAGTTCTACCAAGAGATCCTTACGCCCGAGATCGCTTACCTGCGCCCAGTCCACTTCACTCCCGATGAAATCGATTCCGCACGCGACGCCCTAAAGGGTTTTAGTGCCAATGAAGTCAAGACTCTGGTCATAGACTTTCGCGCGCCCGTCACCAATGCCGAATTCGCTCGCGTTGCCGCCTTCATCGATCTCTTCTCTCCCGCTGGACAAATTCTCTTCAAAATTGCAAAACCGAACGACGACAAGCCTCAACTCTTCCTCTCAAAATCCGCGCCGCAGTGGCAAGGAGACCTTATCCTCCTGGTCGACGCGGATACCAGCCCCGCCGCCGAAACCGCCGCCGCCGCCATCAATCACGTTCGGCCATCCCTCATCGTTGGCGAAAAAACCCGCGGCGCCGCCGTCCAATTCGAAGAAGTAGCCCTAACACCCGATACCGCTCTCCGCTTCGCTTCGGCTCACGTACTCCTCCCTGACGATTCTACACTGTTTCGCTCGGGCGTCTCCCCTCGAATCAAGACCCGCACTCGCCCCGCTGCCAAACGAAATATTTTCCAGCAAAGTGAGGAGAAGGGTTTGTCGCAATTCATCCTCGACCGCGAACGCCCCCGCATGAACGAAGCCGCTCTCGTGTCGGGAATCAATCCAGAACTCGAGTTCCATCTCGCCAAGTCCGCCGGTGAGTCTACCCAATGGGACAAGCGTCCCCTCCAAGACACCGCCCTTCAATCGGTGATCGAATTTCTGAAGACGGCCTCTTTCCTGAATCTGACCGGGGAAGAAAAAGACTAGCCTCCCCCGGAGCGCCCAAAGAAAAAGACACCATGGCTGCCCCCACAATGCGCGCCACCGAGCCGCGTTTCGGTTTCGTAGTCGGGGAACCAATAACCCTCCCGATCGCGCGCCCGCTCCCTCAACCAAAGGAAAACCGCACCCCCCACGACAGTCGATACGGCGAACCACAAAGCCAGCCAAACCGTGCCCCTTACCTTCGCCAGTCGTGCCGCAAGAATACCCTTCACTCCGCGGGGCTCCGGCACGCGATCCCCTTCCACTAGGCGCGACGTAGCTGTTAATTCCAGCATCCGCGACGCCGCCGGAGGCTCCAATCCCAACTCTCGCTCCAGCCAGAATAGCTGCACGGACAATTCCATAGCAAATCGCTCAAACTGATTGAATTCGTTGTGCACAACCTCTCCTTGCGCGACACAACGGGCCTTTGCTTCCTCCAAAAATCGTTCGCTCACTCCGTCTCGTGCCAAGCGACCGAATTCGATGATCGCACGCCCCGGATCACCCATAAAATAAGCCATCAATAGGACGGGCTTGCTTCCATACCAAGACTCATGCAAAGCAGCCAAATCCACTCCGTCCGGCAACTCCTGATCCCCCTCGAACATCAACATGTGAATCCGATAGGGCGACTCATCCTCGTGATACATGAGAAAGTCCTCGATGTCATATCGCTTGAACTCCGTCAAAAGGAGCTGTGGATCAACCAGGCCCTCCTTCGGCTTGGCTGAAAAATAGGAAGCAATGTATTCGGCAGGAACTTCCCGCCGCGACGGCGGCAACGGTATATCAGAGACGTCCAGTCCCCCGGACTGCGCCCATGGTTCCGGCTCAGGACCATAAATCGTTCCCTCATCCACGCCCGCAAACAGCGACCGATTGTAAGGACCAAAAAGAACGCCCTCATCCACTCCCCATCCCAAAGGTGCCTCGCTCGGTCCAAACTCCAACCCTCCGTCAATGCCCGCGTAAAGCGCCTTCGGTTCTCGTTCGGGACCAAACTTCGGCCCACTCGCCGTCCCCACGAACGAAAGTGCCCCCTCCACCTCAGGACCGAAAATCGGCCCATTGACCGTACCCACCAATACAACTCCCTCGGGCTCAGGCCCATGCACCACTCCTTCGTCGACACCCTTATACCTACGCTCAACCACACCGTTTGCAGTCCCTTCTCTTGCGGCCCCAGGCAATAAACCACCCCCGAGAAAATATGAGCCCGGCTCGGCATACCGCACCTCGTCGCCATCCCTCCAACTGGGCAACGTCAACGCCACCTTGCCCCCGCGCGCGCCCACCGAAACGTCACCAAGCCCGATGACGGCCCATAGCATCAACGCGGTCCCTGACCGTGCGGTCCTCATCCCTCCCGAAACCTCTCCATCTCAACACGCTTCCCCACCGCAGACCTGACAGCGTCACCTATAGCAAATACCCCGCCCGAATCGGAAGCCACACCAGCGTTGACCCGCACCAATTCCGGCATCGCGGGAACACACACACGCCCCCGGCAAAATCGATCAGGATACCGCGCCGCCTGCTTCGAACGCTTCTTTAGTCGACGGGTGACCCTTCCTAGCAGCTTCACCATCGCCGTGGTGTAATCACCCTCCAGAAAATCCGGCTTGGCCACTCGAAAGCACTTCGCTATCTCCTTCTCCGCGAGGAAAGTCTCCAACTGATACCCTAGCGTAACGCCTAGCTGTTTGCCGTTCAGATCAAGCACAAACAACATCCCACGCTCATTCGGCCGCGCCACGTCCACTCCATTCACCGCCGCCCGATTTAATAACCAAAAGCCAAACTGACGGATGTTTGTCATCGGCGGAAACACCCCGATGAAGATCGCCGCAAACAGTTGCGGGAATAATTGCTCAAAACGGTCCAACTCCCACTCCAATCGCCGGCGCTCATGCACGCGCAAAACATGCGCATCGTCGGCCAGGCGATCCAAGACAACCGATTCCCGACCCAACTCATCGTCCAATTCACTGATCGAAAACCCGCACCCAGAACACCCGCCCGCACGCAACTCCAAATCTTGAACACAACGAGGACACTTCATAAAAATTCCTTAAGATCTTATGATTATCAGAGAATCCGGTCAATTCTAATAAAATTAGAAATTATACGGTCCCCTCCGGCACTCCCCGGCCAAACGCCGTCCTCCCAATCACCAACGCCCACCCCTCAGGGTTCCGCCGTGATTCCCGAAACGGAAGGATTCACCAGTCCCTCTTCACGCTTCTCCGCCACCGCGCGTAGAGCTCTGACCAATGAGTTCCCCTCATACAACCGACCTTCTTCCTCATTGACATACACCATCGGATAACGCCGCACCAAGTCCCGCAACCGCGCTTTTCCATAAGCATACGCCGCGTCCAATCCATCACGCTTTGCCAAAGCAAACACCACGAGCTGCTCCCCATCGCCCAAACCCTCATGCACCCGGCCCATGTCGTATCCTCGAACCCCGGCGTGGGCCTCATTGTAGAGTTCACTCTCCTCAAATGCGGCGACGATCCTCTCTTGCAAGGCGATCACAGCATCATAGTCCCCCGCCCGAAACGCCACGCCCTGCAGCTGCGTCATCCCTCTTATGTTCAGAGGATACCGGGTCACCACGTCCGAAGCCAAACGCTCCTCGCTCCACCACACCCGCGACCGTGTCATGGAAAACACCACCGACGCCGCCACAACAGCCGTCACAACTACCAACCCGGCCAGTCGCCGCTTTGCCCATACCCCGCTCAACCCCACCCCAATCAACAATCCCACCCAAGGCATCGCCGGATAAACCCGGTATTCGACCATCAATTCACGAACCGAATAGCCAAATCGGAGCAACACAGGAAACAAAGCCAGTAACACCAAAACACCACATAACCGCCGCCAATCCCGCCCAACCAAAAGCAAATAAAGACCGCTCAACCCTATCAATACAACACCAGCCAAACTCGCCACCGCAACCCAATCACCCCAACCTTCACTCCACGGCACATAGTGATCCACAGACAACCCAAAGGCACCGCCAGGCCAAACTATTCGCGCTGCATACCCCCAAAAAATCCGCGACTGCGTTAGCACGTAAGGAATCATCAATTCCGAACGCGTCTCAAAGAGCCTCGCAACCCACGGCACCCAAAGCGTCGCCGCATATAAGAACACGCCACCTCCGATAATCAGCCCAACCACCCGCGAACGCGTTAGAAGCCGGCGTCGTGATAACACCCCTCGGATACCTCCCTTCGCATTCAACAAAAGCCCCGCCCCCACAATGAACATCGCTCCCGCCGCCTGAAAAATCCCCGGATCCTTGGAATACATCGCTCCAAAAAAGCCCACCGCCATAAGCGCGAGACCACTCCCGGGGTGTCCCCTCGCCAATCGCACCGTGCCCCACACCGATGCCAACGTGAACAAAGTCACCAACTGAATCATGATGCAACGCGCATAGTGCACCGCTTCGCTCGCCAGCGGATGACTCACGAAGACCAAAGCTCCAAACAATGCCGCGAACCGCTCGCGCCCTCCCACTTCGCCACCACCCAAAAAACAACACAGCATTTCTCTCCCGACCTGATACACCAAACAGGCTCCGATCAGGTGAAACGCCAGATTCCAGAGGTGAAAGACGAATGGAGAAGGACCCGCCACTCGAAGCGTTGCCTCAACAAGGACGTTCGGAATCACTCGCCATCGCGTCAGCCAACTTCCCTCCGATCCCGATCGACCGGTGAATATCCCGTGATCATCCATGTAAAAAACCGCTCCCAATGCCCCATGCATGGCCAGAAAACCCACAAACACAATGAGCCCATACTCCCACCAATCACCCCACCGTCGCCTTGGTTGATCCGCCCCTGCTGCTAGTCGCTCAGACATACGTCAAAACCCGCATCATACTCCATCAAAACCATTTAAGAAATCTTAAATTTCTTTCACCCCCCACCCTCTTGCTCCCCGTCTGTTCAACCTCACCGCCCTCCCACCATCTCGCGAAGACGCACCCAGTCAACTTTCCCGATCCCCGTCCGCGGGAGTTTATCAATCTCCACGATGTCCTGCAACCGCTCGTAACCCGCTACCGTGCCGTTT